>NZ_JAMBNV010000047.1 GCF_023715245.1 Sporosarcina luteola | reverse complement strand
TCCGTGTCCGTGTTCGGTATGGGAGCGGGTGTGTCCCCTTCGCCGCCGTCAGACTGAACGATACTTGTTCGTTCAAAACTGGATAAAACCAACATTGTTGCTGAACTTCAAGTTCAACCGTACTTAAGTAACTTAAGGTTAAGTCCTCGATCGATTAGTATCCGTCAGCTGCACGTGTCGCCACGCTTCCACCCCGGACCTATCCACCTCATCTTCTT
>NZ_JAMBNV010000046.1 GCF_023715245.1 Sporosarcina luteola | reverse complement strand
GGGAAGCGACATGACAAACCTATAGACACCCCCCATCAAATTGTTTGGCAATTTCAAACAATTCTCCACACCGGTTGGGGCCTCGACTCTTTAGATTTATTCACAACCTCACGCGTAGGGGGGGG
Source organism: Sporosarcina luteola (assembly GCF_023715245.1). Taxonomy (GTDB): domain Bacteria; phylum Bacillota; class Bacilli; order Bacillales_A; family Planococcaceae; genus Sporosarcina; species Sporosarcina luteola_C. The sequence goes on along the minus strand of NZ_JAMBNV010000046.1, from coordinate 120 downwards.
GGGTGCTAGGAAATTTTACCAAACTATTCACGCGAGTTTTTGAGGAATATATTTTTTCCGTTAGCCACAACCGGTAAGAAATTGTTTTAAAAAGAGGCGTAATTCAAAGACGGGGGGTAC
>NZ_JAMBNV010000045.1 GCF_023715245.1 Sporosarcina luteola | reverse complement strand
CGTCTCCGTCAGAAACGACAGTTAATAATAACTGGCAAAACAAACAACAACCTAGCATTCGCAGCTTAATAAGCTGATGAATCTGCCTAGCAGTTCCATCGCCCATGTGGCATTGTTAGGCTCACTTATTAGTGGGATACGGTAACGGTCGCCTCCTGAGGCCGTTGCAAGAGATTATCAGGATAGCGCTCAAGACGCCTTGATTGACGGCATAATGCAGTGCGAATCGCAAGTAGTCAATCTACACGCGTA
>NZ_JAMBNV010000044.1 GCF_023715245.1 Sporosarcina luteola | reverse complement strand
AGGCGGGAGGTGCCCGTACCGCAAACCGACACAGGTAGGCGAGGAGAGAATCCTAAGGTGATCGAGAGAACTCTCGTTAAGGAACTCGGCAAAATGACCCCGTAACTTCGGGAGAAGGGGTGCTCTGGTAGGGTGTTAAAGCCCGAGAGAGCCGCAGTGAATAGGCCCAGGCGACTGTTTAGCAAAAACACAGGTCTCTGCAAAACCGTAAGGTGACGTATAGGGGCTGACGCCTGCCCGGTGCTGGAAGGTTA
>NZ_JAMBNV010000043.1 GCF_023715245.1 Sporosarcina luteola | reverse complement strand
GTCTTTCTTGAAGAATTGCAGATATCCCCGCTCTTCAAGTTTCTTTGAAAAGTTGAAAGCTGTGGAGACGTGCATGACGCCGAATTTTGCGATGTCCGAAATGGTTGCGCCTTGAAGATGGTATGCATTCCATAGAATATGGTGTTCATTAATATTCAAGTCATAAGGTTTTATCCATTGCTGCCAATCCTTTTCTACTGCTTTCCAAAGTGCTTTTGACATCTGGGCAACGCGTTGACTATAAATCATTGCTTC
>NZ_JAMBNV010000042.1 GCF_023715245.1 Sporosarcina luteola | reverse complement strand
CTTCCGTGTTCGGTATGGGAACGGGTGTGACCTCTTCGCCGTCGTCACCAGACAATTGAACGACTCTTGTTCGTTCAAAACCGGATAAAACCAACATTGTTGCTGAACTTCAAGTTCAACCGTACTTAAAATAACATAAGGTTAAGTCCTCGATCGATTAGTATCCGTCAGCTGCACGTGTCGCCACGCTTCCACCCCGGACCTATCCACCTCATCTTCTTTGAGGGATCTTACTTACTTGCGTAATGGGAAATC
>NZ_JAMBNV010000041.1 GCF_023715245.1 Sporosarcina luteola | reverse complement strand
AGGCGGGAGGTGCCCGTACCGCAAACCGACACAGGTAGGCGAGGAGAGAATCCTAAGGTGATCGAGAGAACTCTCGTTAAGGAACTCGGCAAAATGACCCCGTAACTTCGGGAGAAGGGGTGCTCTGTGTAGGGTGTTAAAGCCCGAGAGAGCCGCAGTGAATAGGCCCAGGCGACTGTTTAGCAAAAACACAGGTCTCTGCAAAACCGTAAGGTGACGTATAGGGGCTGACGCCTGCCCGGTGCTGGAAGGTTA
>NZ_JAMBNV010000040.1 GCF_023715245.1 Sporosarcina luteola | reverse complement strand
CCAGCATTCAGTTGGGCACTCTAAGGTGACTGCCGGTGACAAACCGGAGGAAGGTGGGGATGACGTCAAATCATCATGCCCCTTATGACCTGGGCTACACACGTGCTACAATGGACGATACAAAGGGTTGCAAACCCGCGAGGGGGAGCCAATCCCATAAAATCGTTCCCAGTTCGGATTGCAGGCTGCAACTCGCCTGCATGAAGCCGGAATCGCTAGTAATCGTGGATCAGCATGCCACGGTGAATACGTTCC
>NZ_JAMBNV010000039.1 GCF_023715245.1 Sporosarcina luteola | reverse complement strand
GCCGAAACCGTCTTTCAGAGTTCTTCCATGCGGAAGAACCGATTATTCGGTATTAGCCCCGGTTTCCCGGAGTTATCCCCATCTGCAGGGCAGGTTGCCCACGTGTTACTCACCCGTCCGCCGCTGAAATCAGGGAGCAAGCTCCCATCAATCCGCTCGACTTGCATGTATTAGGCACGCCGCCAGCGTTCGTCCTGAGCCAGGATCAAACTCTCCATAATAGAGAAATTCGAGTAGCTCGAGTTTCTTGCTGGCATCAATTAAGATGTCAATTTGAATCCGAAGA
>NZ_JAMBNV010000038.1 GCF_023715245.1 Sporosarcina luteola | reverse complement strand
TTGAAAACTGGATAAAACGACATTGAAGCAACAAAACATCAAGTAATCAACCGAGTCGATCACTTTTGTGATTGAACAATACTTTTTTAACGATTACCAACGTATATCGCTATACAATGGTAATCAACCAGTGGTCTAGACGTATGTAATGCGTTGAAAACCATATAAAGGTTAAGTTAGAAAGGGCGCACGGCGGATGCCTTGGCACTAGAAGCCTATGAAGGACGGCACTAACACCGATATGCTTCGGGGAGCTGTAAGTAAGCTGTGATCCGAAGATTTCCGAATGG
>NZ_JAMBNV010000037.1 GCF_023715245.1 Sporosarcina luteola | reverse complement strand
GGGTTCATACGTTGACGTTTTGCGTTCAGTTTTGAAGGTTCATCTTCTGATGATCTTTCAAAACTTGTTCTTTGAAAACTGGATAAAACGACATTGAAGCAACAAAACATCAAGTAATCAACCGAGTTGATCACTTTTGTGATTGAACAATACTTTTTTAACGATTACCAACGTATATCGCTATACAATGGTAATCAACCAGTGGTCTAGACGTATGTAATGCGTTGAAAACCATTTAAAGGTTAAGTTAGAAAGGGCGCACGGCGGATGCCTTGGCACTAGAAGCCTATGAAGGACGGCACTAACACCGATATGCTTCGGGGAGCTGTAAGTAAGCTGTGATC
>NZ_JAMBNV010000036.1 GCF_023715245.1 Sporosarcina luteola | reverse complement strand
CGGCGGCGGCCTTGTTGATCCGGTGGTCGTTGCGCAGCAGCGCATTCTCGATCGCGGTGCGTTCGGCCAGCGCCCGCGCCTGTTCGAGCGTCACCGGTTCGGTTTCGCCGGGCGTGTCGAGCCCGAGATCGTGCGGCGTCAGCAGCCGGCTCTCGGCCATCACGATCGCGCGCCGCACGCGGTTGATCAGTTCGCGTACATTGCCGGGCCACTCGTAGCGCCGCATCGCATCGAGCGCGGCCGACGTGAAGCCGCTGATCTTGCGGCCGCTGTCGGCCTTGAATTTCTGCAACACGTAGTGCGCGAGGATGTCGATGTCCTTGCCGCGCGCGCGCAGCGGCGGCTCGTGAATGCGCAGCACGCACAGGCGGTGATAGAGA
>NZ_JAMBNV010000035.1 GCF_023715245.1 Sporosarcina luteola | reverse complement strand
CGTCGACGACTCCGGTTGGCACCGGGGGCGCGGAAACGCTTACTTGCCCGCCTTGGCGCCCTCTACCGCCGCCGCGGGGTCGACCGACGGCGCGCCCGAGGCGGGCGTACCGGTGTTGCCGAGGTTGTTCGCGGCATCGGCGTTGGTGACCGAATCCTTGCCTTCCGGCGCCTTGTCCGTCGCCGGGGCGGCAGCGCCTGCGGCAGGGGCGGCGGGCAGCGGCAGGTTCGAACCCTGCGCGTTCAGATAGACGATGATGTTGGCGCGGTCCTGCGGGTTGCCGAGGCCGGCGAAGGTCATCTTCGTCCCGGGCGCGAATTTGCGTGGGGACGTCAGCCACGCGTTCATCTTGTCGAAGTCCCAGTTGCCGCCGACGCCCTTC
>NZ_JAMBNV010000034.1 GCF_023715245.1 Sporosarcina luteola | reverse complement strand
CCAATTCACAGTTAAAGACCTAAAAGAACGTATGCATGCACCTGATGGAATGAATGCACTTCGTGAACAAGTAATTTTCATTACTCAAGGTCAGCAAACTGAGGAAACTAGAAATTTTATCCAGAACATGAAATAAAGCCTGAAGATTTAACATATAAAGCAATGTTGAAAAATATGGATACTCTCATGATGGACTTAATTGAAAATGGTAAAGACGCTAACGAAGTCTTAAAAATGCCATTTCATTATGTACTTTCCATATATCAAAATAAAAACAATGACATTTCTGAAGAAAAAGCAGAGGCTTTAATTGATGCGTTTTAACCTTAACCGTTTGGTTAGGGTTATTTTTTTGAATTTTTTTAGAAAGGAGGTAAAAAATGGGAGAAAGAATAAAAG
>NZ_JAMBNV010000033.1 GCF_023715245.1 Sporosarcina luteola | reverse complement strand
CCGTGAGCCAGTTTGACGATGGAAGCATCGTCATAACCGTGCTTGCGGAAGGCGTCTATGACGAGCTGGAGATCACCGACATCGCGAAGCGTGGAAGAAATCGTGGTGCCGTCAAAATCGGAACCCAGCGCCAGATGGTCGATCCCGATGCGGTTGACAATGTAATCAGCATGGCGAACGAGTTCGCTCAGATCCGTATTCGGATCGCGTTTTCCATCTTCACGCAGGAATGAAACGCCAAAGTTAAGCCCGACGAGACCGCCAGTATCGCGAATGGCATCCAGCTGCTTGTCGGTCAGGTTGCGGCTTTGCTGGCAAAGCGCGTGCGCATTTGAATGCGAAGCCACGAGCGGCGCATCGGAAATTGCCGCTATGTCCCAGAAGCCTTTCTCGTTCATGTGGGAAAG
>NZ_JAMBNV010000032.1 GCF_023715245.1 Sporosarcina luteola | reverse complement strand
ACGAATGGCCGCCTTCGAGCAGCAGGTCGCGTACGGCTTCCTCGTGCGGCATGTTCGCGCGGCCGCTGTCGACGTAGCCCGCGACGATCGTCGCGAGGCGGCGCGCGGTGCCTTCGGTGAAGCGGAAGAAGCCGACCGATTCGCCGATCGTGTCGTAGTCGAGATCGACCGCGAGCTGCTTGCGCAGCTCGACCGGCACGCCGTTCTTCAGGCACAGCTTGACGGGCTCGTCGCCGGCCTCGAAGTCGCGGTCGATCAGCAGGCGGTCGACCGCCTGGTCGGCATCGGCCACCAGCGCGTGCAGGATGTTCTCGTCGTACAGCACGTCCGCGTCCATCAGCAGCACGTCGCCGCCGCGCGTCATCGCGTCGGCGACGGTATGCACGGTCAGCACGCTGCCGAGGTCGTAGCG
>NZ_JAMBNV010000031.1 GCF_023715245.1 Sporosarcina luteola | reverse complement strand
CCGACCACCGATCCCGCCGCGGACGCCGACGTCTATCACGTGCCGCGTCCGCTCGTCGTGTTCGGCGGCTCGGTCGTCGAGCCCGAATGGCGGCTGGAGCGGCACAGCCATCGCCAGGCCAGCTGCTCTACAAGCTGACGGGCGTCGTCTATTGCGAGATCGACGGCGGCGTGTGGACCGCGCCGCCGCAATGCACGGTCTGGATTCCCGGCGATGTCCCGCACGCGGCGCGCGGCTCGGCCGGCGCGACCTTCTACGCGGTGCTGGTCGAACCCGACGCGGCGCTCGACCTGCCCACGCGCTGTTGCACGCTGGGCGTGTCGCCGCTGCTGCGCGAACTGCTGCTGAAGGCGGCCAGCTTCCCGAATCTGTACGACGTCGACGGGCCGCAAGGGCGGCTGGTGGCGACGCTGCTCGACGA
>NZ_JAMBNV010000030.1 GCF_023715245.1 Sporosarcina luteola | reverse complement strand
ATCCTTCGCTCAGCGCAGCGGCCGACGCTGGCGTAGAGATCGTTGGCGATATCGAACTGTTCTGCCGCGAAGCGCAGGCGCCGATTATCGCCATTACCGGTTCTAACGGCAAAAGCACTGTTACTACCCTGGTGGGCGAGATGGCGAAAGCCGCTGGAGTTAACGTCGGCGTGGGCGGCAATATCGGCCTGCCGGCGCTGATGCTGCTGGACACCGATCGAGAGCTGTATGTGCTGGAGCTCTCCAGCTTCCAGCTGGAAACCACCTCCAGCCTGCAGGCGGTGGCGGCAACCATCCTCAACGTGACTGAGGACCATATGGACCGCTACCCGCTGGGGCTGCAGCAGTATCGCGCGGCGAAGCTGCGGATTTACGAGAATGCGAAGACCTGCGTGGTGAACGCGGACGATGCGCTCACAATGCC
>NZ_JAMBNV010000029.1 GCF_023715245.1 Sporosarcina luteola | reverse complement strand
ACCATCTAGTAATAGCTGTCTACACAGTGTACGTATTTCAGGATTATGCATGATTGCAACGGTCTGTCTACCGAGTGCTGTGATAGAATTAATGCCCAAGTTAACTAACAATTTATACCAAATAGCTTGTTGAATATTTGCTTCTAATACAATGTCGATTTGACTGTCTTGGACCAAATCTCTAAATTGTCGAGTTAATGCATTATCTTGTATACGTAATTGATAATCTCTGAAGTGCGTAACAACATCGCCTTTCTTTTGACCACTTATATAGACAACTGCTTGGCATACGTTTTTAAATGAAATATGTTCGAGTTGACCATAACCCATTTTGGGCTAAAATGATGAGCGTGTCCTCATGTGCAAGATGAGTTAAATGAGGAATAACTGCATCAAGTTGATGTGTTTTGACTGCAATAATAATAACAT
>NZ_JAMBNV010000028.1 GCF_023715245.1 Sporosarcina luteola | reverse complement strand
CAATACAACTTACGTAAAGCTAAAGATCGTGCCCACATTTTAGAAGGGTTACGTATTGCGTTAGATCATATCGATGAAATTATTTCAACGATTCGTGAATCAGAAACAGATAAAGTCGCAATGGAAAGTTTGCAACAACGCTTCAAACTTTCTGAAAAACAAGCTCAAGCTATTTTAGACATGCGTTTAAGACGTCTAACAGGTTTAGAGAGAGACAAAATTGAAGCTGAATATAATGAGTTATTAAATTATATTAGTGAATTAGAAGCAATCTTAGCTGATGAAGAAGTGTTATTACAGTTAGTTAGAGATGAATTGACTGAAATTAGAGATCGCTTCGGTGATGATCGTCGTACTGAAATTCAATTAGGTGGATTTGAAGACTTAGAGGACGAGGACTTAATTCCAGAAGAACAAATTGTAATTACTTTGAGC
>NZ_JAMBNV010000027.1 GCF_023715245.1 Sporosarcina luteola | reverse complement strand
CAACTGCATCCTCGCGCTGCTCACCTACGATTCGGGCACGATTCGCGTGTTCGGCCAGCCGATGACGCCGACCTCCTACGCGCTGAAACGTCGTATCGGTATCGTGCCGCAGAACGTGGCCGTGTTCAACGAACTGACCGTCACCGAAAACATCGACTACTTCTGCTCGCTGTACGTGCCGAAGAAAACCGACCGCGCGCCGCTGGTCGAGGAGTCCATCGAATTCGTCGGACTCCAGGACTTCCGCAAGTTCCGGCCCGGCAAACTGTCCGGCGGTCTGCTGCGACGCCTGAACATCGCCTGCGGCATCGCGCACAAGCCTGACCTGATCTTCTTCGACGAACCCACGGTCGCCGTCGACCCGCAAAGCCGCAATTCGATTCTGGAAGGCATCCAGCGGCTCAACCAGGCCGGCGCCACGGTGATCTATACCAGCC
>NZ_JAMBNV010000026.1 GCF_023715245.1 Sporosarcina luteola | reverse complement strand
CCCAGAGCGACCTGTACGGCAAAGCAAACGCCCTTACCTTCTGGCTATGCGACCGCATGACGCGCAAGCTGGGCGGGCAATTGACCATTAAAGCCCGGGAGTCGCTGGGGACGCGCTATACCCTGCATCTGAAAATGCCGGCCAGCGAAGAGGCGCCAGAGGCGGGAGAGCATGTGCTGGATGACGTTATCGTCCTGCTGGATGTGACTTCCAGCGAAGTGCGGCGGATTGTCACTCGCCAGCTGGAGAGCTGGGGAGCGTCCTGCATCACACCGGACGATCGGGCGACCAGTCAAGCCTTTGATCTTTATTTAACGGATAATCCGTCTAATCTTACTGCTTCAGGCTTGCTTTTAAGCGATGATGAGGTCGGGATACGCAAGATCGGCCCGGGCCAACTGCGGGTCAACTTTAATATTAGCACGGCGATGCAGGAG
>NZ_JAMBNV010000025.1 GCF_023715245.1 Sporosarcina luteola | reverse complement strand
ACAACCAGCTGCGCGCGCGCCTGTACGAGCGCGAATTGCAGATCCGCGAACAGGCGGCAAATGCCGAGAATGCGACCAAGACCGATATCGGCTGGGGGCATCAGATCCGTTCCTACGTGCTCCAGCCATATCAGCTGGTGAAGGACCTGCGCACCGGCACGACCTCGACCGCGCCCGGCGACGTGCTCGACGGCGAACTCGATCCGTTCATGGCGGCGGCGCTGTCGCAGCGCGTGACCGGTGAAAAGGTCGAGGTGGAGGACGTCGATTGACCCCCGGGCGGCGGACCCTGACCGGCGCGGCGGCGTGCGGGCTGTGCCTCGTGCTGATCGCGTGCGACGGGTCCAAGCCGCTCATCAAGCGTGACGAACGGCCGGCGCTCTTTCCCGCCGCCGACCGGCCGGTGGCGCATATCGTCTCGGCGCGCTGGTCGAACGAGGAA
>NZ_JAMBNV010000024.1 GCF_023715245.1 Sporosarcina luteola | reverse complement strand
ATATGAAAGAACATGGTCGTCATTATTTAGACAACCATAACTACAAAGATATTCATATGCCAAACAATACTCCAGTAGGATTCTGGATGGGTATATTTATGACTATTGGTGGTTTCTTCTTAATCTTCGAATCTATTGTTCCAGCACTTATCTGTTTAGCAGGTATCTTCATTACTATGATTTGGAGAAGTTTCCAAATTGATCATGGTTACCACATCCCTGCTTCAGAAGTTGCAGAAACTGAAGCTCGTTTAAGAGAAGCTCGAATTAAAGAAAGGGAGGCTGTAAGTCATGAGTCATGATGCAAATACTATTGATTCTCGTACACACGAAGGCGAATTAAATAAACTTGGCTTTTGGATTTTCCTTACAGCTGAATTTGCGTTATTCGGTACCCTATTTGCAACGTTATTAACGTTACAACATGGTGGCGGATATGGCGG
>NZ_JAMBNV010000023.1 GCF_023715245.1 Sporosarcina luteola | reverse complement strand
ATACCGAGCTGCTGGCGCACCTGACCAACACCAAAGATTACGCGATGGTGCTCTACACCGATAAGCTGAAAGTGATTCACGTCACGACGCATATCGCGCTGCGCAAGTTCCTCGACACGCTGAACCGCTCGCGCATTGAGACAGTAATTGGCATGGCGGACACCTTCCTGCGCCGCGTCGGCTTTGAGAAGCCGCGCATTGCGGTAGCGGGCGTTAATCCGCACGCTGGTGAAAATGGCCTGTTCGGCGACGAGGAGATCACCACCGTCGCGCCCGCGGTGAAGGCGATGCAGGCGCAGGACATTGAGGTTTTTGGCCCCTGTCCGCCGGATACGGTGTTCCTGCAGTGCCAGGAAGGACAGTATGACATCGTGGTGGCAATGTATCACGATCAGGGACATATCCCGCTGAAACTGCTTGGCTTTTACGACGGCGTCAATATCAC
>NZ_JAMBNV010000022.1 GCF_023715245.1 Sporosarcina luteola | reverse complement strand
GAACGCCAGCGCCGCCCGGCGCGGCAGGCCGGCCACCGCGGCGGTGGGCTGCAGCTGCAGCAGACAGCGGCTGTCGTCAGGCGCCGCCAGCTCGGTCCAGATGCAGCGTCGGAGATGCTGCACCTTACGCAGCCTCACCACCTGCGGCGGCAGGACGTCCAGCGTCGAGGCCTCACTCTGCAGGCGCTGGCAGATATCCTCTACCACCAGCATGTTTTCCCGCTGGTTTTTGTCGTCTTTCATCAACCAGTCGGCCAGTTGCTGCGCCTTCGCGTCTTCCTGATGGTTCGCGACGGTCCCCGCCAGCGCTTCGGTGCGCAGCAGCGCGCCGCGCCGGCGCCACAGCCGTTCCGGCGTGGAGCCGAAAAATGCCTGCCGGGCATTGAACGCCATCAGGAAATGAAAACAGTTAAGATTGCTGCGCCGGCTAGCCGCCATGATGCTCACGGCGTCCAGCGG
>NZ_JAMBNV010000021.1 GCF_023715245.1 Sporosarcina luteola | reverse complement strand
ACATGAGCATCGAAGCCGTCGCGATCGCGGCCGGCGAAGCGCGCGATCCGCAGCACGCGGTCACGCGCGCATTCCGCTCGACCGTGTTCCGGCTCGTGCTGTTCTACCTGCTGACGCTGTCGCTGATGCTCGCGATCGTCCCGTGGACGCAGGCCGGCACCGACGAAAGCCCGTTCGTGAAGGTGATGGCCGCGACGCACGTGCCGTATGCGGCCGGCGTGATCAATTTAGTGCTGCTGATCGCGGCGCTGTCGGCGATGAACAGCCAGCTCTACGTGACGACGCGGATGATGTTCAGCCTGTCGCGCGCGCGCCTCGCGCCCGCAGTGTTCGGCCGGCTCGGCGCGAACGGCGTGCCGCGCGCGGCGCTGTGGATCTCGACGAGCGGCGTCGCGGTGGCGGCCGTGCTGGTCGCGGTGGCGCCCGACACCGCGTTCACCGTGATGATGGCGATCGCGATGTTC
>NZ_JAMBNV010000020.1 GCF_023715245.1 Sporosarcina luteola | reverse complement strand
CCTTCTTTCCCGCCCCAGTTTATTTTCAGACTTTCTGAGTTGAAGGCTTTCAGGGCCTGCGTTGATTGGCCGAGTTTTTCAGCCAGGAATGCCTGGGTTCCACCGAGGAATGACGCTTGCTTTTCTGCTTCAGCGATAGCGATAGCGTTATCTCTGGCAGCCCTCATCTGATCAACAATGCCCTGATTAACTTGAATGTTAATTAGGTGTAATGCGTCTTCAGTTTGCTTAAGAGTGGCTGTCGCTCCATCCAGATCCCTGCGCTTTTTGGCCAACTCGTTTGCGGCATCCTTTGCCTTAATCACGAAACCATTATTTTGATCTTCGGTAACTCCGTATTGCCTTGCAAGCGTTGTATATTTCTCGTAATCGGATTGCAGACCTGAAATGGTATCTTTCAGATCGCTAATAGCTTCCTTTTGCGCCTCAATTGAGGTGACCGTATCAGCCCTAACGCCCTGAGC
>NZ_JAMBNV010000019.1 GCF_023715245.1 Sporosarcina luteola | reverse complement strand
CCGATCGACACACCCATGCCGGCGACCAGCGCGGCGATCAACATCGTTTTTTTCATGATCCTCTCCTGATTTGCCTGAATGACGAAAGCGTCCGGGACATCCCCGGCGACAGCGACGGTTACCGCGCCCAGCGGCACACGCGGTGATGGTGATGATCGAAGTGGCACACGCGGTGCGAATGCGCTTCGGCCAGTGCCGGCACGAGCACGGCGCAAGCCAGTGCGGTGGCCGTCAGGATCTTCGCGATGCGGTTCATGGTGAAACTCTCCCGGATAGTCAGCCGGTGATCCGGCTGGTACCTCCTTAACGCCGGGCGTCGACACGCCGTGCACCGCCCCTGCGGGCAATTGACGATCTTTGACATCGCATCGCCTGTCGACGATCGAAGCTGACGAATGTCTTTCTTTTCTTTCTGGTTCTTCAGCTTCTCGATCGTTTGGAATTCGAAGGAATGTGTCGAAGCGAAAAGC
>NZ_JAMBNV010000018.1 GCF_023715245.1 Sporosarcina luteola | reverse complement strand
CGCGCGCAGCTACATCTTCACGACCGCCGCGCCGCCGGCCGTCGCGCATGCGGTCTCCGCGAGCCTGAAGGTGATCGCGGGCGACGAAGGCGACGCGCGCCGCGCGCACCTCGCCGCGCTGATCGAACGCACGCGTGCGCTGCTGCGCAACACGCGCTGGCAGCCGGTCGATTCGCACACGGCCGTGCAGCCGCTCGTGATCGGCAGCAACGATGCGACGCTCGCGGCGATGCGCGCGCTCGACGCGCACGGCCTGTGGGTGCCCGCGATCCGGCCGCCGACGGTGCCGGCCGGCACGTCGCGGCTGCGCGTGTCGCTGTCGGCCGCGCATTCGTTCGACGATCTCGCCAGGCTCGAAGCCGCGTTGATCGAAGCTAGCGAGGCAGCAGCATGACCGCCCCGCTCTCGTTGTTCGTCACCGGCACCGATACCGAAATCGGCAAGACCTTCGTGTCGGCCGCGATGCTGCACG
>NZ_JAMBNV010000017.1 GCF_023715245.1 Sporosarcina luteola | reverse complement strand
ATGTGCTGTCGCTGCTCATTTCGCGCCAGCCTTCTCCAGCAGGGCCACCATCGGCGCATAGCCGCGGCTGCGGGCATGCTGAAGCGGCGTGACGCCGTCATTATCTGCCAGATTGACGTCGGCCCCGGCATCTATGAGGAGCTTCACAATATCGATATGACGCTGGCCGCCGTCGCCGAGCATGATGGCTTCGAGGAGTGCCGTCCAGCCAAGATTGTTGACGTGATCGACCTTGACGCCAGCCTCGATCAGCGTGCGTACCGTTTCGACATGTCCGCGTTCGGAGGCGGGAATGAGTGCGGTTCCGCCATAGCGATTGGTGCTCTTCAGGTCAGCACCGTGCGCAAGCGTCATCTTGAGAATTTCGAGGTGTCCGCGTGCGCCCGCATAAAGATAGGGGCTGTCCTTGATGGCATCCTTGGCATTGACGTCGGCGCCAGCATCAATGAGCGCACGGGCGACATCGACGTGATTGGCA
>NZ_JAMBNV010000016.1 GCF_023715245.1 Sporosarcina luteola | reverse complement strand
GGGTGAAGTCGTAACAAGGTAGCCGTATCGGAAGGTGCGGCTGGATCACCTCCTTTCTAAGGATAATTACGGAATATGAACCTTGGGTTCATACGTTGACGTTTTGCGTTCAGTTTTGAAGGTTCATTGGACAGTTTCAGACACAGTGCGTGTTTGAAAGTGAACAAGATAAACTTCATAATCCCGGAAGGGGCCTATAGCTCAGCTGGTTAGAGCGCACGCCTGATAAGCGTGAGGTCGGTGGTTCGAGTCCACTTAGGCCCACCATTCATATTTCGGGGCCTTAGCTCAGCTGGGAGAGCGCCTGCCTTGCACGCAGGAGGTCAGCGGTTCGATCCCGCTAGGCTCCACCAACTTACTCCGATGGGAGTATTTTTGTTCCTTGAAAACTGGATAAAACGACATTGAAGCAACAAAACATCAAGTAATCAACCGAGTCGATCACTTTTGTGATTGAACAATACTTTTTTAACGATTACCAACGTATATCGCTATACAATGGTAATCAA
>NZ_JAMBNV010000015.1 GCF_023715245.1 Sporosarcina luteola | reverse complement strand
TTCAGTCGTCTGGTGACGACGGCGAAGAGGTCACACCCGTTCCCATACCGAACACGGAAGTTAAGCTCTTCAGCGCCGATGGTAGTAGGGGGCTTCCCCCTGTGAGAGTAGGACGTCGCCGGGCCAACGCCATTCCCCATGGGGAATGGTTTTTTTGTGTATTTTTTTATATATAACCGAAGGTTGAACAATCATATGCATATCTCTTTCCTAACACGGAAGATAAGTTTTTCAGCTCCGATAGTAGTAAGGCGGCGCAGCAGCTTTATGTAAATTACGCAGGGACCTGGTTTTAGTTCTTGGAAGTGTTATTTCAATTGACACTCAAGAGAATTTGGAACGGTAAAGTTATTTAACGCTACTTAGTTCAGTACGTGGTTCCAATTATTCCCACGTTTAAGGGTATTGCAATTAGATAGGCTGGATGGTATAGTTAACAACGTTGCCTTTCCGGTAAGTGAATAACGGCTTTGAAAACAGCTTAAAACTTTTTTAGAAAAGTTGTTGACATAAGGATTGCAAACATGGTATTATATAAGAGTTGCTTCTAACGGAGCACGAACAATGAACCTTGAAAACTGAACAGCAAAACGTCAACAAATAAAGTTCTGGAACCGACTCTGTCGGTGAAAAGAACAAACGAATCTTCGGATTCAAATTGACATCTTAATTGATGCCAGCAAGAAACTCGAGCTACTCGAATTTCTCTATTATGGAGAGTTTGATCCTGGCTCAGGACGA
>NZ_JAMBNV010000014.1 GCF_023715245.1 Sporosarcina luteola | reverse complement strand
AACCCTTACGGGAGCCAGCCGCCGAAGGTGGGACAGATGATTGGGGTGAAGTCGTAACAAGGTAGCCGTATCGGAAGGTGCGGCTGGATCACCTCCTTTCTAAGGATAATTACGGAATATGAACCTTAGGTTCATACGTTGACGTTTTGCGTTCAGTTTTGAAGGTTCATTGGATAGTTTCAGACACAGTGCGTGTTTGAAACAGATAATAGAAACTTCATAATCCCTGAAGGGGCCTATAGCTCAGCTGGTTAGAGCGCACGCCTGATAAGCGTGAGGTCGGTGGTTCGAGTCCACTTAGGCCCACCATTCATATTCCGGGGCCTTAGCTCAGCTGGGAGAGCGCCTGCCTTGCACGCAGGAGGTCAGCGGTTCGATCCCGCTAGGCTCCACCAATTACTTCATTTAAGAGTAATTTGTTCATTGAAAACTGGATAAAACGACATTGAAGCAACAAAACATCAAGTAATCAACCGAGTCGATCACTTTTGTGATTGAACAATACTTTTTTAACGAGTAGTTTCGTGTACTTATCGCTAAGTACCACTACTCACCCGAGGATTACGAGAAGCAAGCAGTGCTAGGAAGCGATGGAGAGAGGGAAGGAACGTATTTCAATACGTGACTGACTGATCGACTGAGCTGACAACGCAGTGCGCAGCTTATCGAAATCCGTATAAAGGTTAAGTTAGAAAGGGCGCACGGCGGATGCCTTGGCACTAGAAGCCTATGAAGGACGGCACTAACACCGATATGCTTCGGGGAGCTGTAAGTAAGCTGTGATCCGAAGATTTCCGAATGG
>NZ_JAMBNV010000013.1 GCF_023715245.1 Sporosarcina luteola | reverse complement strand
CCAGCATTCAGTTGGGCACTCTAAGGTGACTGCCGGTGACAAACCGGAGGAAGGTGGGGATGACGTCAAATCATCATGCCCCTTATGACCTGGGCTACACACGTGCTACAATGGACGATACAAAGGGTTGCAAACCCGCGAGGGGGAGCCAATCCCATAAAATCGTTCCCAGTTCGGATTGCAGGCTGCAACTCGCCTGCATGAAGCCGGAATCGCTAGTAATCGTGGATCAGCATGCCACGGTGAATACGTTCCCGGGTCTTGTACACACCGCCCGTCACACCACGAGAGTTTGTAACACCCGAAGTCGGTGGGGTAACCCTTACGGGAGCCAGCCGCCGAAGGTGGGACAGATGATTGGGGTGAAGTCGTAACAAGGTAGCCGTATCGGAAGGTGCGGCTGGATCACCTCCTTTCTAAGGATAATTACGGAATATGAACCTTGGGTTCATACGTTGACGTTTTGCGTTCAGTTTTGAAGGTTCATCTTCTGATGACCTTTCAAAACTTGTTCTTTGAAAACTGGATAAAACGACATTGAAGCAACAAAACATCAAGTAATCAACCGAGTCGATCACTTTTGTGATTGAACAATACTTTTTTAACGATTACCAACGTATATCGCTATACAATGGTAATCAACCAGTGGTCTAGACGTATGTAATGCGTTGAAAACCATATAAAGGTTAAGTTAGAAAGGGCGCACGGCGGATGCCTTGGCACTAGAAGCCTATGAAGGACGGCACTAACACCGATATGCTTCGGGGAGCTGTAAGTAAGCTGTGATCCGAAGATTTCCGAATGGGG
>NZ_JAMBNV010000011.1 GCF_023715245.1 Sporosarcina luteola | reverse complement strand
GTAGGGTGTTAAAGCCCGAGAGAGCCGCAGTGAATAGGCCCAGGCGACTGTTTAGCAAAAACACAGGTCTCTGCAAAACCGTAAGGTGACGTATAGGGGCTGACGCCTGCCCGGTGCTGGAAGGTTAAGAGGAGAGGTCAGCGCAAGCGAAGCTTCGAATTGAAGCCCCAGTAAACGGCGGCCGTAACTATAACGGTCCTAAGGTAGCGAAATTCCTTGTCGGGTAAGTTCCGACCCGCACGAAAGGCGTAACGATCTGGGCACTGTCTCAACGAGAGACTCGGTGAAATTATAATATGCGTGAAGATGCGCATTACCCGCGACAGGACGGAAAGACCCCGTGGAGCTTTACTGTAGCCTGATATTGAATTCCGGTGCAGCCTGTACAGGATAGGTAGGAGCCTTGGAATCCGGAGCGCCAGCTTCGGAGGAGGCAATGGTGGGATACTACCCTGGCTGTATTGGACTTCTAACCCTTGCCCGTGATCCGGGCAGGAGACAGTGTCAGGTGGGCAGTTTGACTGGGGCGGTCGCCTCCTAAAGTGTAACGGAGGCGCCCAAAGGTTCCCTCAGAATGGTTGGACATCATTCGTAGAGTGCAAAGGCATAAGGGAGCTTGACTGCGAGACCTACAAGTCGAGCAGGGTCGAAAGACGGGCTTAGTGATCCGGTGGTTCCGCATGGAAGGGCCATCGCTCAACGGATAAAAGCTACCCCGGGGATAACAGGCTTATCTCCCCCAAGAGTCCACATCGACGGGGAGGTTTGGCACCTCGATGTCGGCTCATCGCATCCTGGGGCTGTAGTCGGTCCCAAGGGTTGGGCTGTTCGCCCATTAAAGCGGTACGCGAGCTGGGTTCAGAACGTCGTGAGACAGTTCGGTCCCTATCCGTCGCGGGCGCAGGAAATTTGAGAGGAGCTGTCCTTAGTACGAGAGGACCGGGATGGACATACCGCTGGTGTACCAGTTGTCTTGCCAAAGGCATCGCTGGGTAGCTATGTATGGACGGGATAAATGCTGAAAGCATCTAAGCATGAAGCCCCCCTCAAGATGAGATTTCCCATTACGCAAGTAAGTAAGATCCCTCAAAGAAGATGAGGTGGATAGGTCCGGGGTGGAAGCGTGGCGACACGTGCAGCTGACGGATACTAATCGATCGAGGACTTAACCTTA
>NZ_JAMBNV010000010.1 GCF_023715245.1 Sporosarcina luteola | reverse complement strand
TGAGATTTCCCATTACGCAAGTAAGTAAGATCCCTCAAAGAAGATGAGGTGGATAGGTCCGGGGTGGAAGCGTGGCGACACGTGCAGCTGACGGATACTAATCGATCGAGGACTTAACCTTAAGTTACTTAAGTACGGTTGAACTTGAAGTTCAGCAACAATGTCTGTTTTATCCGGTTTTGAACGAATAAGTATCGTTCGAAGTATTTTTATAAAAAAAGTACTTGTAAATCTATAGAGAATTGGTATAATGATTAATGTCCTTGAAAAGGATGTTACAAGTCTGGTGACGACGGCGAAGAGGTCACACCCGTTCCCATACCGAACACGGAAGTTAAGCTCTTCAGCGCCGATGGTAGTAGGGGGCTTCCCCCTGTGAGAGTAGGACGTCGCCGGGCTTGTCAATTCCCTATAGGAATTACAATTGGAGGATTAGCTCAGCTGGGAGAGCACCTGCCTTACAAGCAGGGGGTCGGCGGTTCGAACCCGTCATCCTCCACCATATTATTTTTATATACCTTTTATGTGCCGGTGTAGCTCAGTTGGTAGAGCAACTGACTTGTAATCAGTAGGTCGTGGGTTCGACTCCTATCGCCGGCACCACTTTTTCCGAGCCATTAGCTCAGTTGGTAGAGCATCTGACTTTTAATCAGAGGGTCGCAGGTTCGAATCCTGCATGGCTCACCATTTTTTATTGCTCGATTTTGATTTTAATATGCGGGTGTGGTGGAACTGGCAGACACGCTAGACTTAGGATCTAGTGCCGTAAGGCGTGGGGGTTCGACTCCCTTCACCCGCACTTTTTTTCGCGGAAGTAGTTCAGTGGTAGAATACGACCTTGCCAAGGTCGGGGTCGCGGGTTCGAATCCCGTCTTCCGCTCCATTTACTTGCGCCGGGGTGGCGGAACTGGCAGACGCACAGGACTTAAAATCCTGCGGTAGGTGACTACCGTACCGGTTCGATTCCGGTTCTCGGCACCATCACTGTGTCTCATTTAAATGAATAGGCGCCCGTAGCTCAATTGGATAGAGCGTCTGACTACGGATCAGAAGGTTGTGGATTCGACTTCTGCCGGGCGCGCCATTAACTTTATAAATATCGGGAAGTAGCTCAGCTTGGTAGAGCACTTGGTTTGGGACCAAGGGGTCGCAGGTTCGAATCCTGTCTTCCCGACCACTTTTTATTCCGGGGCCTTAGCTCAGCTGGGAGAGCGCCTGCCTTGCACGCAGGAGGTCAGCGGTTCGATCCCGCTAGGCTCCACCATATGAACCTTGAAAACTGAACAGCAAAACGTCAACAAATAAAGTTCTGGAGCCGACTCTGTCGGTGAAAAGAACAAACGAATCTTCGGATTCAAATTGACATCTTAATTGATGCCAGCAAGAAACTCG
>NZ_JAMBNV010000009.1 GCF_023715245.1 Sporosarcina luteola | reverse complement strand
TAAAGGTTAAGTTAGAAAGGGCGCACGGCGGATGCCTTGGCACTAGAAGCCTATGAAGGACGGCACTAACACCGATATGCTTCGGGGAGCTGTAAGTAAGCTGTGATCCGAAGATTTCCGAATGGGGAAACCCACTGCCCGTAATGGGGCAGTACGTTCACGTGAATACATAGCGTGAACGAGGCACACCCGGAGAACTGAAACATCTAAGTACCCGGAGGAAGAGAAAGAAACATCGATTCCCTTAGTAGCGGCGAGCGAAACGGGAAGAGCCCAAACCAGGAAGCTTGCTTCCTGGGGTTGTAGGACACTCTATACGGAGTTACAAAGGAACGGATTAGACGAAGCAGCCTGGAAAGGTTCGCCATAGCGGGTAATAGCCCCGTAGTCGAAAGTCCGTTCTCTCCAGAGTGGATCCTGAGTACGGCGGAACACGTGAAATTCCGTCGGAATCCGGGAGGACCATCTCCCAAGGCTAAATACTCTCTAGTGACCGATAGTGAACCAGTACCGTGAGGGAAAGGTGAAAAGCACCCCGGAAGGGGAGTGAAATAGAACCTGAAACCGTGTGCCTACAAGTTGTCAGAGCCCGTTAATGGGTGATGGCGTGCCTTTTGTAGAATGAACCGGCGAGTTACGATTCCATGCAAGGTTAAGCAGCGAATGCGGAGCCGCAGCGAAAGCGAGTCTGAATAGGGCGAATGAGTATGGGGTCGTAGACCCGAAACCAGGTGATCTACCCATGTCCAGGGTGAAGGTAAGGTAACACTTACTGGAGGCCCGAACCCACGTACGTTGAAAAGTGCGGGGATGAGGTGTGGGTAGCGGTGAAATTCCAATCGAACCTGGAGATAGCTGGTTCTCTCCGAAATAGCTTTAGGGCTAGCCTCAAACGAAAGAATCTCGGAGGTAGAGCACTGTTTGGACTAGGGGCCCATCCCGGGTTACCGAATTCAGACAAACTCCGAATGCCGATGATTTATGTTTGGGAGTCAGACTGCGGGTGATAAGATCCGTAGTCGAGAGGGAAACAGCCCAGACCGCCAGTTAAGGTCCCCAAGTATCCGTTGAGTGGAAAAGGATGTGGCGCTGCCCAGACAACCAGGATGTTGGCTTAGAAGCAGCCACCATTTAAAGAGTGCGTAATAGCTCACTGGTCGAGTGGCGCTGCGCCGAAAATGTACCGGGGCTAAACGGATCACCGAAACTGCGGATTGACACCTATGGTGTCAGTGGTAGGAGAGCGTTCCAAGGGCGTTGAAGCTAGACCGTAAGGACTGGTGGAGCGCTTGGAAGTGAGAATGCCGGTATGAGTAGCGAAAGAAGGGTGAGAATCCCTTCCACCGAATGCCTAAGGTTTCCTGAGGAAGGCTCGTCCGCTCAGGGTCAGTCGGGACCTAAGTCGAGGCCGAAAGGCGTAGACGATGGACAACAGGTTGATATTCCTGTACCACCTCCCCGCCGTTATCAGCAATGGGGGGACGCAGAAGGATAGGGTGAGCGCGCTGTTGGTCATGCGCGTCTAAGCAGTGAGGTGTGGAACGAGGAAAATCCCGTTCCTATAACATTGAGCTGTGATGGCAAGGGGAATTATCCCCGGAGTCCCTGATTTCACACTGCCAAGAAAAGCCTCTAGCGAGGCGGGAGGTGCCCGTACCGCAAACCGACACAGGTAGGCGAGGAGAGAATCCTAAGGTGATCGAGAGAACTCTCGTTAAGGAACTCGGCAAAATGACCCCGTAACTTCGGGAGAAGGGGTGCTCTG
>NZ_JAMBNV010000008.1 GCF_023715245.1 Sporosarcina luteola | reverse complement strand
AAGAAGATGAGGTGGATAGGTCCGGGGTGGAAGCGTGGCGACACGTGCAGCTGACGGATACTAATCGATCGAGGACTTAACCTTAAAGTTATAAAGTACGGTTGAACTTGAAGTTCAGCAACAATGTTGGTTTTATCCGGTTTTGAACGAACAAGAGTCGTTCAATTGTCTGGTGACGACGGCGAAGAGGTCACACCCGTTCCCATACCGAACACGGAAGTTAAGCTCTTCAGCGCCGATGGTAGTAGGGGGCTTCCCCCTGCGAGAGTAGGACGTCGCCGGGCCAAGGCCATTCCCCATGGGGAATGGTTTTTTTGTGTATTTTTTTATATATAACCGAAGGTTGAACAATCATATGCAAATCTCTTTCCTAACACGGAAGATAAGTTCTTCATCGCCGCTTTGCGTAATTTACGCCAACGGTGTAAATTACGCAGGGAACAGGGTTTCCCCTGTGAGAGTAGGACATCGCCGGGCTAAGGCCGTTCCCATTTCTATTTCGCGGAAGGATATTGTCTCGAATGAATGGAAAGGTCGCGCCCGATACATTTGACAAACTAAGAAATACCCGCGGCTAAAGAGCACCGTCCCGCGCTCAAGGAATGCTGCTTTGCGCTCAATGTAAGCTCTCCTTCAAAGCCTCTATTATGCGTGTTTAGATTAATTTATGAGCTTTTAATTACGATTATGCGTATTTAGAAAGGTTTATGCGTGCTTGAAAGACTTTATGCGTCTTTGATTCGATTTATGCGTGGATATCGAAATTTATGCGTATCTGGGAGAGTATGATTGCATACTGCAGTCAAAAAATAGTAGTCTCTCATCTTTGCATTGCCTGCATAGTTGCCGTAATGTTGATTAATAAAGGCGAGGAAAGGTGATGATGAATATGGCTTCCATTTACGAGTTTTCAGTCGAAAAGCCGGATGGCACTTTGCAATCTATGAAGGATTATGAGGGCAAGATCATGGTCATTGTAAATACGGCGAGCAAATGCGGTTTTACGGATCAGTTCAAGGAGCTTCAACAGCTATATGAGGATTTTCGTGGGCAAGAATTTGTCGTTCTCGGCTTCCCATCCGATAATTTCATGAACCAAGAATTCGATTCAATTAATGAGACTTTGTCGTTTTGCGAAATGAATTATGGGGTGACCTTTCCGATGTTTGCTAAGATTGATGTCGTTGGGAGTGGGGCAGCTCCTTTGTTTTCATTTTTGACGGATCAAAAAAAAGGGCTGCTAACTGAGGGCATCAAATGGAATTTTACGAAGTTCCTTATTGACCGAAACGGGAATGTGGTGGATCGTTTTGCACCGAAAACATCTCCTGCTAAAATGCGGTCGGTGATTGAAAAGTTAATTCAGTGAATTTAAGGAATTCTTTTTCTTATTCCCGACTCCTTGACACGTCTCATATGCGCTGATAACCTTTTAATAATATTCAACTGCAGATAATGATTTTAGAGGAGGAAACGATATGTGGGAATCTAAATTCACTCGCGAAGGGTTGACTTTCGACGATGTGTTGCTTGTGCCGGGCGCTTCAGAAGTATTGCCGAAGGACGTAAATCTTTCGGTACGTTTGACAGAGAAGATGACGTTGAACATTCCAATCATCAGTGCTGGGATGGATACAGTGACCGAGTCGAAGATGGCGATTGCAATGGCGCGTCAAGGCGGTCTTGGCGTCATCCATAAGAATATGAGCATCGAAGAGCAGGCGGAGCAGGTTGTAACGGTTAAACGTTCGGAGAATGGCGTTATTACCAATCCTTTCTTCCTCACTCCTGAACACCAAGTATTTGACGCAGAGCACTTGATGGGCAGGTATCGTATTTCGGGCGTTCCGATTGTCAATAACATGGATGAGCAAAGACTTGTCGGGATTTTGACGAATCGTGATCTGCGGTTTATTCAGGACTATTCGCTGATTATCAATGACGTGATGACGAAGGACAATTTGGTGACGGCTCCTGTCGGCACGACTTTGGAAGATGCGGAAAAGATTTTGCAGCAGTATAAAATTGAAAAGCTGCCGATTGTTGATGAAAATGGAATCTTAAAAGGTTTAATTACAATAAAAGATATCGAAAAAGTGATTGAATTCCCGAACGCTGCGAAGGATCAGCAAGGCCGCCTTCTCGTAGGAGCGGCGGTCGGTGTTACATCCGATACGATGGTACGGGTGCAGAAGCTTGTTGCTGCGGAAGTCGATGTCATTGTCATCGACACGGCGCATGGACATTCGAAAGGCGTACTGGATACAGTCGCGCAGATTCGAAGAGAGTATCCGGAACTAGATATCATTGCGGGGAACGTGGCAACGGCGGAAGCGACTGCAGCATTATATGAGGCGGGTGCCGATGTCGTCAAAGTCGGTATCGGTCCTGGATCCATCTGTACGACGCGTGTCGTTGCAGGGGTCGGAGTTCCTCAAATCACCGCAGTTTATGAATGTGCTTCCGAAGCACGTAAACATGGGAAAACGATCATCGCAGACGGCGGCATTAAATACTCAGGTGATATCGTGAAAGCTTTGGCAGCAGGTGGACATGTCGTCATGCTCGGAAGCTTACTTGCCGGAACGACAGAAAGCCCTGGAGATACGGAAATCTTCCAAGGCAGACGCTTTAAAGTGTACCGAGGAATGGGATCTGTCGGTGCAATGGAACACGGTTCAAAAGACCGTTACTTCCAAGAGGATGCGAAGAAACTCGTGCCTGAAGGAATTGAAGGACGTATGCCTTATAAAGGTCCAATTTCTGATACGATCCATCAACTCGTTGGTGGGATCCGGTCAGGCATGGGCTATTGCGGTACGAAGGATCTTCATGATTTACGTGAAAAAGCTCAGTTCATCCGCATGACGGGTGCTGGTTTGCGCGAAAGTCATCCGCATCAAGTGCATATTACAAAAGAAGCACCAAACTATTCCATTTCGTAAAAAGTGGTTATGGAACTTCAGCACCTTTCCGCACGTCATGATATGAGCGGAAAGGTGCTTTTTCAAATGTAGCCCCTAATCAGGTCCATGATGTGATAAAATATAAAGTGGTAAATTGCAATGACGGAGGTATATTGGTGAAACGTGAAATGAGAAAATGGGTTGCTTTGCTGGTCATTCCATTCGTATTGATGATGACGTTCGGCACGGCACCTGCAAAAGCAGAAACGACTCTCGGCATCCATGTAGATGGTGCCATTCTAATTGACGCGGATAGTGGTAAGATTTTATATGAAGAGAATGCGGATACACCACTCGGCATTGCTAGTATGTCAAAAATGATGACTGAATATATCTTATTTGAAGCGATAAAAGAAGGTAAAATCAGTTGGGATCAAGAATACAAAGTAACAGATTATACATATGCCATCTCACAGGACAGGCGTCTAAGTAATGTGCCCCTACGTAGGGATGGTACGTATACAATCAGAGAGCTTTACGAAGCAGTGGCTATTTATTCAGCGAATGCTGCTACAATCGCTATTGCTGAAACAATTGCAGGAACGGAAACGGAATTCCTGAAATTAATGGATGCCAAGGCAAAGGAACTGGGCTTGGTCGACTATAAATTCGTCAATTCATCAGGTTTGAACAATGAATACTTGCAAGGGATGCATCCGCAAGGGACAGGGGCGAACGATGAGAACGTCATGCCTGCCAAATCGGTTGCAAGGCTTGCATTCCATCTGATGAAAGATTATCCGGAGGTTTTGGAAACAACGAAAATTAATACGAAAATCTTCCGTGAAGGTACGACGGATGCCATCAAGATGGATAACTGGAACTTCATGCTTCCAGGCTTCGTTTATGAATACGAAGGGGTAGACGGATTGAAGACAGGAACGACTGATTTTGCGGGGCACTGCTTCACAGGTACGGCAAAACGGGGCGATAAGCGGGTCATCGCTGTCGTCATGAAAGCTGTCGATGCAAACGGAGTCGGGTCCTACAAGGCACGGTTTGATGCAACACGGGCGTTGTTCGATTACGGATTCAGCCAGTTCTCCGAAGAAGAGCTTCTTCCGGCGGGATATCAATTTGAAAAGCAGAAGACATTGCCTGTCCTTAAAGGAAAAGCGAAAACTGTTTCCATCGAAGTGAAAGAGCCAATCAAGTCGATGATCAAATCGAATGAAAAGGATCTTTATGAGCCGAAACTTGTCTTGGATGAGTCTCTACTGAAAGATGGTGCACTCGAAGCACCCATCAAAAAAGGAACGGTTGTCGGCCATGTGGAGCTTGTTAAAAAAGAGGGCAAGGATTACGGATTCATCGATTCGAAAAATCTAGGCATGGATGTCATCGTCACAGATGATGTCGAAAAAGCCGGATGGTTCTCGTTGATGATGAGTGCAATCGGTGACTTCTTCGCCGGTATTTGGGAAAGTGCAACTGGATTTATAAAAGGTTTATTCAAATAAAAAGAGGTGATGGCCCGTCATGGGTCCATCACCTTTTTTTAATGCCCCAAGCTTCCATGAGCTGTTCAACAGCCCTTGGAATCCGTTCATCCTCCAAGCCTCCGAAGCCGAATAGAAAAGATGGCTGGACGCTCTTTGCGGATTTGCGGTATTCATTCAGGCCGTAGACGCGAATGCCTTGAGCTAGTGCTACGTTTGCCAATGACTCTTCATCCTCGTCTGTATGTACGTTGATGAGAATATGCATGCCCGCTTCGTCACCTGAGAATGAAATGATTGGAGCATATTGTTGTAATGAATCGGTAAGCAGCTGCAGTTTACGTTTATACACTTTCCGCATCCGGTTCAAATGCCGGGCGAAATGGCCGTCAGCCATGAAACGGGCAAGCGTGTGCTGGTCAAGCCGCGGAACCGTCGACGAATAATGGATGAACGCTTCCTCGTAGTTTTTGAGCAAAACAGGAGGGAGCACCATATAGGCAATCCGCAGCGATGGCATTAGGGATTTGGAAAAGGTGCTGACATATATGACCTTGCCCGCTTTGTCCATCCCTTGCAAAGAAGGAATTGGCCTTCCGGAATAGCGAAATTCGCTATCGTAATCGTCCTCGATGATGAAATTGCCGACATTTGAAGCTGCCCAGTTCAACAATGCTGTTCTGCGTGCCGCAGAAAGCACTGTGCCGGTCGGAAACTGATGGGAAGGTGTCACGTAAGCCACGGTCGCCTCCGACTGCTGGAGTGCCTGTACGTCCATCCCTTCCTCATCAACTGCAATCGGTACAGCCTCCCGGTTGTTATGGAAAAAAACGTGATGGGTAAGCGGATAACCCGGGTCCTCGATGGCGTACGTTGCCTGCGGTCCCAGAAGCCGGATGAGTAACGGCATGAGCTGTTCCGTTCCGGATCCGACGATGATCTGGTCCGCGGAGCAATCGACCCCTCTCGAGTGATATAAATACTTCGCGATTTCCTGCCGAAGCTCTAGATCTCCGTGTGGATGACCCAATAGCAGAAGATGTTGCGATGACTCATCAATGGTGTCTTTTGCGTATTTCCGCCATAGCTTGAATGGGAAGGATTCCGTATCGATTTTACCTGGGGAGAAGTCGATCTCCAGTTCCCTCCGTTCTTCTTTGGAAGAGAAAGTTACTTCCTCGACTGGTTGTACATACGCCAATTCTCCGATTTCCTGGATAAAATAGCCTCTCCGCGGTTTAGATGTAATGAACCCTTCCGCAGCAAGCTGCCCATAAGCAATTTCGATCGTTGTTTGACTGACATCGAGGAATTCGCCAAGTTTCCGTTTGGAGGGGAGCTTTTCGTCTACAACAAGTTTGCCTTCAGTGATGTCGTTGCGGATTTGCTGGTAAATCTGCTCGTATAAAGGCGTTTCGCTTTCTTTATTTAGTTCAATTAATAGCATTTCCATTTGCTGCACCTCGCTTAAATAAGTTATCGATCTTTTCCTAGGTGTTATCGTTCATTTCCCGGGATATATCGGTCAATTCGAATGAGTTATCGGTCATTTAGCGGAAGTTATCGTTCACTTTCCCAGAGTTATCGTCATTTAGTGACTTTAGTCCCGCAACTCGATACCCTCTGACCTCTTCATTTATTACGAAACTGAGTATTTTAATATGGTCATACTCTAGTATACTGAACAAAATGAAAAGGGGGAAGAATAAATGGATTTTAAATACGGTGGCGTCATCATGGATGTTATTAACGCGGAGCAGGCAAAAGTGGCGGAAGCGGCAGGTGCAAGTGCAGTCATGGCGCTTGAGCGCGTTCCTTCAGATATCCGGGCAGCTGGCGGTGTTGCGCGCATGGCGGACCCGCGCATTATTGAAGAAGTGCAAAAGGCAGTTTCAATCCCGGTTATGGCAAAAGTGCGAATTGGGCATATTTCGGAGGCACGTGTGTTGGAAGCAATGGGTGTCGATTTCATCGATGAAAGTGAAGTGTTGACTCCTGCGGATGACGAGTTTCATTTATTGAAGAGCGATTACAAAGTTCCATTTGTCTGTGGTGCCCGCAATCTTGGTGAAGCTGCGCGTCGTCTCGGAGAAGGGGCGAGGATGTTACGTACGAAAGGTGAACCGGGAACGGGCAATATTGTGGAAGCGGTCCGCCATCTGCGCCAAGTGAATGCGCAAGTGAATAAAGTCATTCATATGAGCAATGATGAGTTGATGGTGGAGGCACGCGACTTGGGCGCTCCTTATGAAGTGCTGCTCGCAATCCGCGAAGCGAGGCGTCTACCAGTTACTAATTACGCTGCGGGCGGCGTAGCGACTCCTGCGGACGCGGCGCTGATGATGGAACTTGGCGCTGACGGCGTATTCGTCGGTTCCGGTATCTTTAAGTCAGACAACCCTGAACGATTCGCGCGTGCGATTGTCATGGCAACGGAAGACTTCCGGAACTATGCATTGATTGGTGATTTATCGAAAGATATCGGCACGCCGATGAAGGGGCTAGAAATTAGTAAGTTAGCAGAAAGTGAATTAATGGCAGTGCGTGGAGTTTAATGATTAGGGCTAGGGCGTAGATGCTCTAGCCTTTTTTTTGAATCTTTTATTTACCCGAAAACGTATAGAGAAGAAAGGGAGAGGAAGAGGGATATGGATAAGATCTTCTCGGTGAAGTATTTAGTTGAGTCAATTGTTAATCCGCAGTATGACGGGAAAACATATGAAGAAGTCGTTATGCTCATTCGTGCGGATAGCAGTGAAATGGCTGCCAAGAAAGTTATTGAGCATTGGAGGAATCTTACGAAAGA
The DNA here is from genome assembly GCF_023715245.1 of Sporosarcina luteola. Lineage (GTDB taxonomy): Bacteria > Bacillota > Bacilli > Bacillales_A > Planococcaceae > Sporosarcina > Sporosarcina luteola_C. The sequence continues at coordinate 17,028 of NZ_JAMBNV010000008.1, read as the reverse complement.
ACTGACCTATGAAAATGCGGTAGGAGGAATGACGATATGGTGCTTCGTACAAGTTTTGGACTGCTTTGAACTAGTCGATGAGATAGAAGGGGATATCGATTTCAAAGAGGTGTATAACAGGTATATCCTTGTGGAAGCGGGAATGACGCCAGATGAAGTGATTCGCGACTATTCTCTTGATAAGTGAGAAACAGGTGTTAGCTTGCTTTATCAGGCTTTATTTATACAATAACAAGGAGGTGGACTTGGATGGCTGAAGCAATTTTTATGTTCATCCTATTTGTTCCAATCGGCGTATTAACGTTTTTGGCTCCTCGGGAAATGATGTTACTCGGGAAAAGATGGCAATATGATTCAGAGCCCGAATTTTCAAAGGAAGCAATTCTTTATACGAAAATTACTTCTGCTATCGTTGTCGTAGTGTTTACGTTAATCCTTGTTATTAGTATAATCAATGCTTTTCGTTGAAAGGGAGTATGAAGTTGGCGGAGCGTCTGAAAGTATTTGATGAAGATTATATGTATGTTTTTAATGAAACTAGAGAAGTTATCCATGAGAAAGGCTTATGGCATGAAACATTCCATTGTTGGCTCGTGGATGGCACAAATGTTTTTATTCAAAAGAGAAGTTCCACAAAAAAGGACTTTCCAAGCTTGTATGATATTACAGCAGCGGGCCATTTGCTGGCGGATGAGGATATTATGGATGGAGTCCGTGAAGTTGAGGAGGAGCTTGGCATACATGTGGACCTTTCCAAGTTAAAACAGATGGGCGCCGTTCGGGATGTCATTAGGCTGCCGAGTTTCATTGACAAAGAATTTGCGAATGTATTTCTATATCAATCAACCTTTGGGCCGGATGATTTCACGTTGCAACAGGAGGAAGTGGAAAGCATCCATTCCGTTGCGATAAAAGATTTGCAGGCACTCTTCAGGAGAGAAGTGGAGAACATCATTTGCTCAGATGATATAAAAATAACGCTATCCGATTTTGTTCCACATGAAACAGCATACTTTGAAGCAGTTGCAGAATACTTGGACCTTGCCAAAAGTTTAGGTATGTAGTAAAGTGAGGTTAATTTCAAATTAAAGACGATGATGGGAAGCAGTAGCAAGCACGTTTTTCAAAGAGAGCCGGCGGGTGGTGTGAGCCGGTAAAGACACTTGTGAATCCGTCCCTGAGTAGCCGGGCTGAACGAATAGTAGGCCTAGCCGGACATTGAACCGTTATTTCAAAGAGTGGATCAGCTGTATGCTGGTCAATTTGGGTGGCAACGCGGGTAGTTCTCGTCCCTTGTATAGGGGATAGAGGGCTTTTTTTGTGTCTGAAAATACTTATCGTATAAAAAATAAGGAGGAATCACTATGTTAGACATTAAATTGCTTCGTGCGAACTTCGATGAAGTGAAAGAGAAACTTACGAAGCGCGGAGAAGATTTGACGGATTTGGATAAATTCGTCGGTCTGGATGAAAAACGAAGAGAACTGATTGCGAAAGTGGAAGTGCTGAAAGCGGAGCGCAATGAAGTTTCGCAAAAAGTTGCGGAAATGAAGCGCAATAAGGAAAATGCAGATGACGTAATTGCACGCATGCGTGAAGTCGGCGATGAAATCAAAACCCTTGATGAGCAATTGCATCAAGTCGAAGAAGATTTAAATTATATCATGATGCGTATTCCGAACATCCCGCATGAATCAGTTCCGGTCGGCGATAGCGAAGATGATAATGTCGAAGTGCGCACATGGGGAGAGAAGCCGGAATTCGGTTTCGAACCGAAGCCGCATTGGGAAATCGGGACCGATCTGAACTTGCTTGATTTTGAACGTGCTGCAAAAGTGACGGGGAGCCGTTTCGTATTCTACCGCGGACTTGGTGCGAGACTTGAACGAGCGTTGATCAGCTTTATGCTTGATTTGCATTCAGAAGAACACGGCTACGAGGAAATGCTGCCGCCATATTTGGTGAACCGCACAAGCTTGACGGGTACTGGTCAATTGCCGAAGTTCGAAGAAGACGCTTTCCTTATTGAGGAAGAGGATTATTTCTTGATTCCGACTTCTGAAGTTCCGGTGACGAACTATTACCGTGATGAAATTCTGGATGGCGCCCAACTACCGATTGCCTATACGGCTTACAGCACGAATTTCCGTTCAGAAGCGGGATCTGCTGGCCGCGACACACGTGGGTTGATTCGCCAGCATCAGTTCAATAAAGTTGAGCTCGTCCGCTTTGTGAAGCCGGAGGAGTCTTACGATGAGTTGGAGAATTTGACGGGGCATGCAGAAAAAGTACTTCAATTGCTTGGACTTCCATATCGAGTCCTAAAAATGTGTACGGCTGACCTCGGTTTCACAGCTGCGAAGAAATACGACATTGAAGTATGGATTCCGACACAAGACACATACCGAGAAATCTCTTCTTGCTCAAACTTCGAGGATTTCCAAGCAAGACGTGCGGGAATCCGTTTCCGCCGCGAGCAGGGGGCGAAGCCTGAATATGTTCACACATTGAACGGAAGCGGCTTGGCGGTCGGACGGACAGTTGCGGCTATCCTTGAAAACTTCCAGCAGGAGGACGGTTCAGTTGTCATTCCTGAAGTATTACGTCCATATATGGGCGGAAAAGAAGTAATCCGATAAGAAAAGCGATGTGGGAATCAATCAACCGACTCCCGCATCGCCTTTTTTTGTTCCTTCTTCTTTTCACGCAGGGACCTGAAAAAGTTCGTCAGCATCGCTCCGCATTCATCACCAAGTACATCTTCCGCCACTTCACATTCATGATTGAAGCGCGGATCATTCAGCAAGCGGTACAACGAATCGACGCAGCCGCCTTTCGGATCACGAGCTCCATAGACAACACGTGGGATCCTTGATTGTAAAATGGCGCCCGCACACATTGGGCATGGTTCGAGCGTCACATACAACGTCGTATCTTCCAACCGCCAGCTGCCGGTTTCCTTACATGCATCTTGTATCGCAGATAATTCTGCGTGGGTGACAGCATTCTGCGACGTTTCGCGTAAATTATGTGCCTGGGCAATGACTTCACCGTCCTTCACGATGATTGCTCCAATTGGTACTTCGCCAAGCGATTCCGCTTTTCTAGCTTCTTCTATCGCTAACCGCATGAAGTGGCGGTCCATTTCAAATACATCCATCTGTCATCGCTCCTTACAACTAGTGTACCACCCTGTAAAGCCGCCTTGCCATTTTGCGGCAACATCTATGTTTCAACATCTCTATATGGTAAAATGAAGTGCAGAAATTGTCGAATCAAAGGAGAGCTAGTTATGTCTGTTCCGTTCATTACGGTAGAGGGACCGATCGGTGTCGGGAAAACGACGCTGTCTAAAGCAATCGCAGAAGCACAGCGGTTCCATCAGTTAAGCGAAATCGTGGACGAAAATCCATTTTTAAATAAATTTTACGAAGATATCGAGGAATGGAGCTTTCAAACTGAAATGTTCTTCCTCTGCAACCGTTATAAGCAATTAAGCGATATCCGGAAGAAGTTTTTAAGCCGGCAACAGCCTGTCGTGGCGGATTATCATATTTTCAAGAACCTCATATTCGCCAGGCGTTCCCTGCCTGCGGATGAATACGCCAAATACGAAGAGATTTATCATATCTTAACGAAAGACATGCCTGTGCCGAATGTCATCATCTACCTTCACGCGACGCTTGATACATTAATGAAACGGATTGCGCTCCGGGGACGGGATTTCGAAAAGAACATCGATCCATCCTATTTGCAGCGGCTCTCGGAGGATTATGAACAGTTCATCGCAGACTTTGAAGCTGCGCATCCTGATATCCCGGTGCTACATTTCAATGGCGATAAAGTAGATTTTGTCAATGACACGGGGGATTTGCAAGCCATCCTCAGCAAAGTCGATGAGACGATACGAAAAGGAGCAGTACAATGAATTTAAGAGAGAAATATGGAATTCCAAAAAATGCGGTCATCACGATTGCAGGTACGGTAGGAGCCGGAAAATCGACGATGACGAACGCACTTGCGAACGCATTGGATTTCCGGACTTCATTGGAAAATGTAGATAAGAATCCGTATCTTGACCGCTTTTACGATGACTTTGAAAAATGGAGTTTCCATTTGCAAATCTATTTTCTAGCGGAACGTTTTAAGGAACAAAAGCGCATTTTCGAATATGGCGGCGGCTTCATCCAAGACCGCTCCATCTATGAAGATACAGGCATTTTTGCTAAAATGCACAAAGACAAAGGGACGATGGATCCAGTAGATTACGATACGTACACAAAGCTCTTTGACGCGATGGTCATGACTCCGTATTTCCCGCATCCTGACCTGCTCGTCTATTTAGATGGTCCATTTGAAAAAATCCTTGCGAGGATCCAGGAGAGGGGCCGCTTGATGGAACAGCAGACTCCGCTTTCCTATTGGGAGGAACTCCATGAGCGCTACGTAAAGTGGATCGATTCCTTCAATGCTTGTCCCGTACTGCGCATCGATATTACGGATTACGATTTGAAAAGCAATCCACATGAGGTGGAGACGGTCGTCGAGCGGATCGGCAACATGTTGAATTTGTCTGCAACGCTGAAAAAATAAGTATCTAAACGAAAGAAGCATCGTGCAATTTGCGATGCTTCTTTCATTTTGGGTATAGTGGGATGTAACTTACACATGGAGGGTTTTATTTGAATGTTATCAAAAACAGATTAAAAAAGATGACATATAAACAAATTCTTCTTTTTACTGTCATAGGACTTTGCTTTGCCATTTCTATGATATTTATTAATAATAATTACTCGTTTTACGAGCAGCCAATCGCAAAAGTCATTCAAACTGAGTTGGTAGAAGCATCCAACATCACAGATATGAACAATAACAAAGATCGTCTGTTCATACAGCAGATAATTGCTGAAATAAAAAACGGAGAATATAAAGGGCAGTCGATCCAGTTGACGAATAAGTATTCGTCGTCAGGAGCTTACGATCAACAATTCCGTGTTGGCAACGAACTATTCGTATCGATTGATACGAATAAGAAAAAGGATTCCACATTAATTGGAAGCATCACTAATGTAAAACGTGACCAATTCGTTGTGCTGGTTGCATGGATATTCATCTTCATATTACTCATTACAGGCAAGAAGCAAGGATTACTATCAATTATGAGCTTGGCGGTAAATGCCACTTTATTATCCTTCGCCTTAGATTTGTACATTAAATACCCATCGATCAGTTTAGTTTTGATATGCGCTGTTAGCGGGATTGTATTTACAATCATTTCTTTGACGATCGTCAGCGGTTTTAATGAAAAGACCTATGCCGCAATCATCGCGACCCTGTTAGGGACAGTCATTTCTCTCTGCATCGCTTACATAGTAATAGGGGTCACTTCAGGAAACGGGCTCCGCTATGAAGAAATGCAATTTTTGACGCGCCCCTACCAGATGGTCTTTATGGCGGGATTGCTTATCGGATCGTTAGGTGCCGTAATGGACGTCGCCATTACGATGTCCTCTTCACTTTTTGCCTTATATGAACAAAATAACGATATATCCGTGAAAGCACTGAAAGCCTCTGGAATTGATATCGGGAAGGATATTATGGGGACGATCACAAGCATTTTATTTTTCGCTTATATAAGCGGGTCGATTCCTGTCATTATTTTGTATTTGAAAAATGCTTCTCTTTTGGGATTCACCCTTTCCATGAACCTTTCACTAGAATTGGCCCGCGCTCTTGTCGGAGGGATAGGCATTGTATTGACGATTCCAATCGGTCTTTATACGACGCTTTATTTTGTTAATCGAAAGAGGGCGAGATCATGAATGTAATTGTTTTACTAGCAATCATTTTATTTCTCCTCATGATGATTGTCGGGGGCAAAAAAGGAGTAAGGTCATTTATTTCCTTATTCTTGAACTTTGGCGTCATCATGTTCACGATCTTTCTAATGACAAATCCGCAATGGAACCCCATTATCATAACGATCATCGCATGTGTATTCATTAGCTGCATCAGCCTATTTTTCATTAATGAAGTAAATAGTAAAACGATCGCCGCCTTCATTTCCACGATTATTACAATTGTGTTGTTGCTTTTCTTTATCGTCATTGTAACGAAATATGCAATGATCCAAGGCTTTGGAGAAGAAGAAATAAACGAGCTTGGTGTCTTCTCACTTTTTATTGGAATTGACTTCACGAAACTTTTAGCTTCGGTCATCATTATGAGTACAATCGGTGCCATTATGGACGTGGCGATTTCAATGGCGGCTTCCATGCATGAAATCTTCAACAACAATCCATCAATCAGCAGAAGAGATTTATTCGCTTCGGGATTAAGCGTCGGGAGAGATATTTTGGGAGCGGATACGAATACATTGTTTTTTGTATTCTTTGGAGGGTATTTGGCATTGCTTCTATGGTTTAAAGATCTACACTATTCCATTGGGGGAATTATCAACTCCAAAATATTCAGCGCCGAAATGATTTCGATTCTATGTGCAGGTATTGGAGTGGCGCTGAGTCTCCCGATTGCTGCGGGCATCAATGCATATCTCTTAATTAGGAATAGGGAAAAACGGCAGGTGTAGAAGGAATCGTGCAAATTCACCGATATTGCTCCAATCGAATAATATGCACTGACCCAAGTATGAAGGTTGGAGTGGTGTTGTGAATCAATTTTACGGAAATACAATGCCGATGAATATGATGCGGCCCAATAATTGCTATAGCAAAGCACAAGTTGAATTGTGGAATAAAAACCGTCTTCTATGGGAGCAGCATGTTACATGGACACGGATGGCCATCACTGCAGTCGTCTTCAAAGTCCCGGATTTGAAATTTGTCCTTTCACGCCTTTTGCGCAATGCAACGGATATGGGGAATGCCCTAAGACCATACTATGGCGATAAAATTGCAGACTCGTATCGCGACCTCATTTCGGAACATTTAACGATTGCGGCAGACTTGGTGACCGCCGCTGTAAACGGAGAAACGGAAAAGGCTGAGCAGAAAGAGGCGGATTGGTACCGGAACGCGGACAAAATTGCGGAATTCCTTCATCGGATCAATCCATACTACGACCAAGAAGCATTCCGGAAGATGCTCTACACCCATTTGGCTTTAACGAAGCTTGAAGCAGTGTGCATGATCCAAGAGAATTTCGAATTGGAAGTGCAAGTGTTTGACCAGATCGAGGCGGAGGCTTTGATGATGGCGGATATGCTGTCAGATGGTATATTCAAGCAATTTCCTTATATGTTCGTACCATAATGAAACAAGGGACACGTAGCTGTGTCCCTTGTTTTTTATGACTGTACATATGATTTCACGAAAAACTCCTTATACAACTCTTTCAAACTCTTCGTTTCGTCCTGTACTTTCACCCCGAAGACAAGGCTGACTTCGGATGATCCTTGGTTGATCATCTCGATATTGGAGCCGCTTCTTGCAATTGCAGTCGCAGCCCGTGCGGCCAAGCCGGTCGTATACTGCATGCCTTCTCCCACGAGAACGATCATCGAATAATCATGCTCCACGATGACAGCATCCGGCTCCAATTCCTTATGGATCCGTTCCACAATCCGCTCTTCCTTTTCTTTCGTCAGGAACCGACTGCGGATGATGATGGAAAGGTTGTCGATGCCGGATGGCGTATGCTCGTACGAAATGCCTTCCTCCTCGAAAATCTGCAGGAGCTTGCGTCCGAACCCGATCTCTAGGTTCATTAAATACTTGTCGACGTAAATGGCGGTGAATCCGCTGTCCGCGGCAATTCCGATCACTTGCTGTTCATTATAGTCCCGTTCTTTGACAATCAACGTGCCCGGTGCCTCGGGATTATTCGTGTTTTTGATGCTGACTGGGATTGATTTCCGGAAAGCTGGAATGAGCGCCTCGTCATGGAAAACGGAAAAGCCGGCATAGGCAAGCTCCCGCATTTCACGGTACGTCATCTTCTCGATGGCGACCGGGTTTTCAATAACAGTCGGATTGGCGGCAAACACTGAATCGACATCCGTGAAGTTTTCGTATAGATCTGCTTTCACCGCTGCTGCAATGATCGAGCCAGTAATATCCGAGCCGCCTCGATTGAATGTGCGGAGTGTTCCGTCTTCTGTGTAGCCAAAAAAACCTGGGAAAACAATGATTCCTGGTTCGTCGCGCAATGTAGCAAGGCGTTCATCCCCTTCAGGCAATGCACGAACTCGATCCGGCCGATTGTTTACGAGCAATCCACCATCTCTTGGGCAGACATACTTCGCCTCAACCCCGATGAATTGAAAATAAGCTGCAATCAATTTTGCATTATTATCCTCGCCCGCTGCTTTCATAGTATCCATAAACAAAAGGGAATCCTCTTTATCACGAGAGAGCCGCCCGCGTACATCTCTCTCTATTTCCTCAATGATTGTGTCATCGAGGCCAAGACTTTCAGCAATCAAGCGGAATCGATCGACGACTTCCAGCAGATCGCTTTCTGCATCCTTATTTGCTAAAGCCTTTTCCCCAAGCCGAATGAGTAGGTCGGTCACTTTAGTATCATCCGAGAAGCGTTTTCCGGGTGCAGAAACAACAACGATTTTTCGATCACTATCAGACGTTACAATATCGACAACTTTTCTAATTTGATCGGCAGTCGCAACGGAAGTGCCGCCGAATTTACAAACTTTCATAATTTATCAAATCCAATCTTTAATTAAATTACAATTCATGATATCTTGAACTTTACCATAAATGGGGTTGTTATTGAAAGTTTATTTCTCTATAATGTCCTTATGTGGAGAACGATTGTTTTTTCATAGTGTACATATAGCGAGGAGAATCGTCAAATATGATAAAAGAAATCAATATCGGTTTGCTTGGATTCGGCGTTGTAGGCGGCGGTGTAGCTGAAATTCTACATAGGCACCAAGAAGACTTAAGCCATAAATTGGGCGTTCCTGTAAAAATAAAAAAAGTTCTCGTAAAAGATGCCAAGAAGAAAAGGGAGACGGAACTGTCACCGGATATTTTCACAGTCGATCTGGATGAGGTGATTGAAGATCCAGGAATAGATCTCATCGTGGAAGTGATTGGCGGGACAAGCGAAGCGAAACAAGCGATTGAGAAGTCGCTTCGTGCAGGCAAAGGAGTCGTGACGGCGAATAAGGATGTCATGGCACAATTCGGCCATGACCTATTGAAGCTTGCAGATGAACATAAATGCGACCTGTTCTATGAAGCGAGCGTCGGAGGCGGCATCCCGCTTATCCGGACGCTTGAAGACGGGCTTGCATCTGACCGGATCAGGGCACTGACAGGCATCGTCAATGGAACGACGAACTTCATCTTGACGAAAATGAAACATGAAAACAAAACATACGAAGAGGCATTGGCGGAAGCAACCGAACTTGGGTATGCGGAATCCGACCCGTCAGCAGACGTCGACGGCATCGATGCGGCGAGGAAAATGGCCATTCTAGCATCACTCGCATTTTCCACGGAAGTCCGGTTGGAAGACGTCTATGTGAGAGGAATGAAAGATATCCAGGATGGCGACCTCGCCTTAGCGGAGCAGTTCGGCTTCACCGTAAAAATGGCAGGATTCGCGAAAAAGGATGACGATGGCATTGAAATTTCCGTAGAACCGGTTTTCATCCAAAACTCGCATCCCCTTGCCTCCGTAAATAACGAATTCAATGCCGTTTATGTATATGGAGACACAGTCGGGGAGACGATGTTCTACGGACCGGGGGCGGGCTCATTGCCGACGGCTACATCTGTCACGGGAGATATCGTTGCAGCATGCCGCAATCTCCTGCTCGGCGTGAACGGAAAAAGGCTGCATTCGCCACAGCACGCATACACAGTAAAAGACGACAATCAAATCATCGGCCGTTACTTCCACCGAATCTCCGTAAAGGATGAAGTGGGCGTACTGACGAAATTGGCATCAATCTACAGCAATCATGGAGCAAGCCTAGCAACTGTCGTCCAGCATGAAGGCGACAAAAATGGCGGCGTCGACTTGATCATGATCACACATAGCATTTCAAGACAACAGCATTTGGACATCATGAATGAACTGCATAACACACCGGAAGTGAACGGCGTTGTTAGCTACTACCGAGTGGAGGGTGAAACGCGATGAGAAGATGGAATGGATTAATTGAAGAATACAAAGAATGGCTGCCGGTCACAGATAAAACACCGGAACTCACGTTGCAGGAAGGAAATACACCGCTCATCCACTTGAAAAACCTCTCCGAACAATGGGGAGTCAACCTATATGTCAAAACTGAAGGGACAAACCCGACAGGTTCTTTCAAGGATCGCGGCATGGTGATGGCAGTCGCTAAAGCGAAAGAGGAAGGGAAAACCGCGATCATCTGTGCATCCACGGGCAACACATCCGCTTCAGCAGCGGCATATGGCGCACGCGCAGGGATGAGGACCATCGTGGTCATTCCGGAAGGACGGATCGCGCTTGGGAAATTGGCGCAGGCAAAAATGTACGGCGCAGAAATCGTAGCGATTGAAGGAAACTTCGACGAAGCGCTGCGCATGGTACGTGAAGCTGGCGAAGGGCAAATCGCTCTCGTGAATTCAGTGAACCCATACCGGTTGGAAGGACAAAAGACGATTGCCTTCGAAACAATCGAGCAATTAGGGAAAGTACCGGATATTTTTGCGTTACCGGTCGGGAATGCAGGGAATATTTCCGCCGCGTGGAAAGGCTTTAAGGAATACGATGCGAAAAAGGGATCCGGCACGCCGAAACTGTTAGGTGTACAGGCCGATGGGGCGGCACCAATTGTGTATGACCGTGTATTCGAAAAACCTGAAACGGTCGCGACTGCTATTCGAATCGGGAACCCCGCAAGCTGGCATTTAGCGACGGCGGCCCTTGAAGAATCCGACGGGGCGATTTTATCAGCGACAGACGAAGAAATCTTGGAAGCATATCGTCTATTGGCCTCTACGGACGGTATTTTTGCGGAACCCGCTTCATGTGCGACTATTGCAGGCATTAAGAAACGCCTTGATGCAGGATTGATTGAAAAAGGTTCGACAATTGTCGGTGTGCTTACAGGGAACGGGTTGAAGGATCCTGAAACAGCTATCAATGTGAATGAAGGGCAGCCATTCCTATCAAAGGAGCAGTTCGATGCGTTTTTACATGAACTGAAAGAAGGGGCAAAGTAATGAAAAAACCATTATTCACGGTCGCCGTCCCGGCCACGACTGCGAATTTGGGACCTGGATACGACAGTGTCGGAATGGCTCTTTCCTTATATATGACCGTTGGCGTGAGCGAGGCAGTTGAGTGGAGTGTACACTACGAAGGGGAAGAATATGCCGGTTTGCCGACAGACGACAAGAACTTAATTGTCCAAACGATTCGAAACGTGGCTGGAAGATACAATAAAGAAGTCCGTCCTCACGCGTTGCATATTACTTCCGACATCCCCCTCGGCAAAGGGCTCGGCAGCAGCGCAACAGCCATCGCCGCCGGAATTGAAATTGCAAACGAGCTACTCGGTTTATCATTGACACCGCAAGATAAAGTGCAAATCGGAAGTGAGAATGAAGGTCATGCAGATAACGTAGTTGCTGCCCTTTTAGGAAGAATGACCGTCGCCTATTTCGTTGCAAATGAATTGGAAGTCATTCAGCTGCCGCAACCGGAAATAGGAGTTGTTATCCTCGTTCCCCCAAATGCGTTAAAGACATCGGAGTCTCGGGGGCTCCTTCCTAGGGAATTGCCCCACTCGGTGGCGTCTGCCGGCAACGCTGCTAGCAACGTCATGCTGACTGCCATTTCCCTCGGGAATTGGGAGTTGGCTGGCAAGATGATGGAGAAGGACATTTTCCACGAACAATATCGGAAATCGTTACTCAAAAATTTTGATCATATACGGACGGCTTGCCACGAATTCGGAGCATACGGAATGACAATCAGCGGCGCAGGTCCTTCTATTTTCGTAGCAGTGAAGGAAGGCACTCAGGAGGAGATTGCGAAGCAGTTGGAAGAGAAATTCCCCTATTATAGGGCGCTTGCAATTACACCTTCCCCAATCGGTTCTACAATACAAAAAGATGGGGTTGTCCAATAAGCCCCTAAAATAGAACAGGTGGCGAAAAACGATTCGTTTTTCGCCACCTGTTCTTATGATTGCCCATTCATTATTGAAAGTAGCTCGTGATTGCTGCATGAACAAGCGAAGAAAACGAGGAGGCTTATCGCCCGCCCCCGGAAAGCGTACGCTTGGAACGAAAAGCTACATATCTGTGATAAACCCGTCTTTTTTAACAAAAAAAAAATCCATTACATGTAATGTAACAGATTCTCCAACTTATGCGCAATTTTAAAATAAATGGCGGAGGAAGAGGGATTCGAACCCCCGCGGGCTTTAACACCCCTGTCGGTTTTCAAGACCGATCCCTTCAGCCGGGCTTGGGTATTCCTCCGTATCAACAAAACATAATTTATCATGATTCAACATAAGGTGTCAACTACTTATATGCACTCTTTTTTATTAAGTTTATTCATAGAAATCTGTCATTGCGAGTAGGAATGATAACTCCTTCGTTTTCTACGAGAACTTTTCCATTGGAAATGTGAATTTTATTGTCCTTAACGAGAACTCATTCACGGGAACGAGAATTTTTGTGCCTTAAATGAGAACTTACTCAGATGAAACGAGAACTTAATCCTCATATATGAGAACTTACCTCCTGATTGGCAAGAAGAATTAAAGAGGACTGGTTGATTTTATCCACAAAAACATGTATACTAATAAAGCCGTGCTAGGTGGGGAGGTAGCGGTGCCCTGTAACTTGCAATCCGCTCTAGCAAGACTGAATCCCTTTCCTGAGGCTGTCCGCATGTAGGGCCTGCCTCTTGCACGTAGTGTTGACGTCTGGGTCCTGCGCAATGGGAACCCATGAACCATGTCAGGTCCGGAAGGAAGCAGCATTAAGTGGTATTTCTCATGTGCCGCGGGGCAGCCTAGGCTGAGCTGTCGACAGGAGTAACGCTTATGTGCGGCAGTCGAAGGAAGGTGCACGGCATTACATATGCAAATCCAACTCGTCCGTTAACCGGGCGAGTTTTTTTTATCTAAAGCGGAGGCAGCCTGCCTAGATGCGACAGGTATAAGGCTGACATGCGAAACGACGCTTTTTGTCGTGTAGCAGGGCTGACTTATGACCCCGAGCATCTGGCTGCTGAAGCTAGAAGCTACGTTCAAGATAGGGTCTATCCCATCCATCTATGCTATAATAAAGGCACTATTGCTTTAAAAGGAAAGGAGGGGGAATGGTGGTTTATCAGGCTTTTTACCGTGTCTACCGCCCGCAGTCCTTCAGTGAGATGTCCGGCCAGCGACACGTCAAACAGACATTGCAAAATGCCTTGCAGCACAATAAAACATCCCATGCCTATCTGTTTTCAGGACCGAGGGGGACGGGGAAAACGAGTGCCGCGAAGGTTTTCGCCAAAGCTCTGAATTGTGAGAACGGACCAGCCAGTGAGCCGTGCAATGAATGCCCGACGTGCATGAGCGTGACAGAAGGATCGAACACGGATGTCATCGAGTTCGACGCTGCTTCGAACTCACGTGTTGAGGAAATACGGGACATAATCGAGAAAGTACGATTCGCACCAGCGAATGCGCGTTTTAAAGTCTATATTATCGATGAAGTGCATATGTTATCCAATTCAGCGTTCAATGCGCTTTTGAAGACGTTGGAAGAGCCGCCTTCGCACGCTGTATTCATTTTGGCGACGACAGAGCCCCATAAGCTTCCGTTAACCATCATTTCCCGTTGCCAACGCTTCGATTTTAAGCCAATTACATCTGCTGAAATCGTTGACCGGATGAAACAGGTGTTGGATGATGCCAAAATCGAGGCGGATGAAGGAGCATTGAAAGTCATTGCACAAGCTGCATCAGGCGGAATGCGTGATGCATTGAGCATGCTAGACCAAGTCGTCTCCTTCAGCGGGGACCGGCTTACAGCGGAAAGCGCACTGCTTGTCACTGGATCGATTGGGGAAGATATCTTCTATCAATTGGCGGAAGCGCTTCTCTCGAAGGACGCCGCAGCCGCGTTGACCATGCTTGATCACCTCATCACGGAAGGGAAGGATATCTCTCGATTAGCAGAGGACCTCATAACGTTCTTCAGGGATCTTCTTCTATTAAGGACGGCTCCGGATTTGACCGAACTGCTTGAATTGATATCAGGGGATGAACGATTCGTATCCATGTCGAATGCATTCGAACCGGAAACCCTCTATTCATTCATAGACATCCTTTCGAAGACACAACAGGAAATGCGCTTTTCAAATCATGCGAAAGTGTATGTGGAATCGGCATTGCTGAAAATGATTCATTTGGAAGGCCCGGTTGTACAAGCTGCGGGCAATCAAGCGGCCGATCCGCATCTTGCTCAAAAAGTGGATAGTCTGGAACGCCTCATTGCTGAACTTCAGTCGCAGCTCGCTAATGGAGTCCGACCTGCAGAAGGTGCGCAGCCAGCCGGACAACCGAAGAAAAATGCATCGAAAACTTCCCAGTCGTTCAGAATACCGACCGGAAAGATAAATGAAGTGCTGAAAAATGCCACCCGTCAAGACATACAAGTGATTCGGGAAGAATGGGCAACGATGATGCAGACATTGCAAAGATCCCATTCTGCTTTACTCGAAGAAACTGAACCTGTAGCGGCATCCGACAATGCTTTTGTGTTAAAATTCAAGTATGAAATTCATTGCCTGATGGCTTCTGAAAATTCCTCACTAAGATCAGGCTTATCGGAAGCCCTTCGCACAAGAACCGGCAAAGCATATGATGTCGTGTATGTTCCGGAGGATGGCTGGCTGAAGGTCAGGGAGGAGTTCATCCGAAACAATGGTTTAACGAAACCGCAGGATGGAACAGATGGTGCAACTGGCGAGGAAGTGGAAGGGGCGGAGGAGGTTCCTACGTTCGTTCAAGAAGCCGAGCAGTTGAATGATGATCCGATAGTCGCGGAAGCAGAAAGAATGTTTGGCAAGGAATTCATAAAAATACACGACGATTAACCAAAAATGAGGAGGAAATCACAATGCGTGGTATGGGAAATATGCAAGGTATGATGAAACAAATGCAGAAGATGCAAAAGAAAATGGCGGAAGCTCAAGAAGAACTAGGAGAGAAGCGCCTGGAAGGAACTGCGGGAGGCGGCATGGTGAAAGTGATCGTATCAGGCCAAAAAGAAGTGCTTGAAGTTGTAATCGATCCAACCGTTGTTGACCCCGAGGACGTGGAAATGCTGCAAGACCTTGTTGTAATTGCTACGAATGAAGCGATGAAGCAAGCTGAAGAACTAACGAACTCCACGATGGGTCAATTCACGAAAGGATTGAACCTGCCTGGAATGTTCTAGGAGGAAAAGACATGCATTATCCAGAACCGATATCGAAACTGATTGATAGTTTCATGAAACTGCCAGGCATCGGCCCGAAAACAGCGGGCCGGCTGGCGTTTTTTGTATTAAGTATGAAAGAAGATACAGTGCTCGACTTTGCCAAGGCGCTTGTCGATGCAAAACGGAATCTGCGCTTCTGCTCGGTCTGTGGGCATATAACCGATATAGATCCGTGTCACATCTGTCAGGACCAAACACGTGACCGGTCGATGATCTGTGTCGTCCAGGACCCGAAAGACGTGATTGCGATGGAAAAGATGAGGGATTACAACGGAATGTATCACGTCCTGCACGGAGCCATTTCCCCGATGGATGGTATTGGACCGGAAGATATCAATGTTCCTTCCTTATTGACCCGTCTTCAGGATGAAGAAGTGGAAGAATTAATATTGGCGACGAACCCGACAATCGAGGGAGAAGCTACGGCAATGTATATTTCGAGACTAGTAAAACCGTCTGGCATCACAACAACGAGAATTGCACATGGTCTTCCTGTCGGCGGAGATCTAGAATATGCGGACGAAGTGACATTATCGAAAGCACTTGAAGGACGCAGGGAGTTATAGGGGGTCAACGACTATGTTTGGCCGAAAGAGAAAATTAAAAAGGGAATTCGATGCGCGACTCTACAACCTACTATTGGAAACGAAGGAAGAGTGGGAGCGGGCAAGGGAAATTGAGAAGTATTCACACGATTATGACCAAGAAGTGTTGGTGCGAAGGAAGATAGCAGAAAGTAAGTATTTTCATTTATTCAAGGAAGCGAAGGAACGGCGTCTCCGGATAGACAAAGGATGATGATGCCTGGCGAAGCTTAATCGTGATAATTTTTCAGGGAAGCGCATAGAGTGGACTATTAGTCGAAAGGGGCGCTTTCCATGAAAATAATCGGTATTGCCGTCATCGGGTTCATCCTTCTCCTACTATTGATGATGGATAAAAAACAGATCAAGAAATTGTCCGAGCGTCTATCCGTATTTTGGTTCCGCTTGGCATTCGCGTTCCTCGCACTGTTCATTTTGAACATAATCGGCGGATTTATAGGGATCTATTTTCCGGTGAACATTGCGTCAGGGCTCGTTTTAGCCATATTGGGAATTCCGGGCTTTGCCGCACTGTTCGCGTTTGCGGTTTTCCTATAAAATGCTTCTTCTATATAGAAGAAGCATTTTATCTTTTTGAGGAATGAAGCCGTTGATAGATAATCATAATCAACTTAATTACGTTCTATAGAAATGGCAGCAAAGCAACCAAGATGTCAAAAGAAATTGTTTATTAAATAGGTATTGCACTTGAACTGACAAGGTGTTATATTTAATATCTTGCTTTTCCAATAAGCGAATAACTGCTGAACAACAACTGAAATACTTCTTAAAAAAAGTTGTTGACAATGGGATTGCAAACATGATAATATATAAGAGTTGCTTCTGAATGAGGCGACCAACAATGAACCTTGAAAACTGAACAGCAAAACGTCAACAAATAAAGTTCTGGAGCCGACTCTGTCGGTGAAAAGAACAAACGAATCTTCGGATTCAAATTGACATCTTAATTGATGCCAGCAAGAAAC
>NZ_JAMBNV010000007.1 GCF_023715245.1 Sporosarcina luteola | reverse complement strand
CAGCGTTCGTCCTGAGCCAGGATCAAACTCTCCATAATAGAGAAATTCGAGTAGCTCGAGTTTCTTGCTGGCATCAATTAAGATGTCAATTTGAATCCGAAGATTCGTTTGTTCTTTTCACCGACAGAGTCGGCTCCAGAACTTTATTTGTTGACGTTTTGCTGTTCAGTTTTCAAGGTTCATTGTGTGTCGCCCCATCTGAAGCAACTCTTATATAATACCACATTCGCAATTCCGATGTCAACAACTATTTTGAAAAAGTTTTAAGCTGTTTTCAAAGCAGTTATTCACTTACCGGAAACGCAACGTTTATTACTATACCACCCTGCGTTTTTGATTGCAAGACTTATTTCGAAAAAGTTTCCTATTCGATTCAAAGTGAAAGAAAAACCGCGCAATCATTGTTCCGACCATGATTGCGCGGTGCTTGCTCTATATAATTACTCTTTATGTCTCATCTGTGGGAAGAGGAGAATATCACGAATCGATTGTGCGTTGGTCAATAGCATCACGAGACGGTCAATCCCTATTCCAAGGCCGCCTGTTGGAGGAAGTCCATATTCCAGTGCTTCAATGAAGTCTTCATCCATTTCGTGCGCCTCATCATTGCCTTGCTCCTTCTCAACCATTTGCGCTTCGAAACGGGCGCGCTGATCGATTGGATCGTTCAACTCAGTAAATGCATTTGCGTGCTCGCGCCGCACGATGAATAATTCGAAGCGGTCAGTGAAACGTTCATCTTCGGGATTTTTCTTCGCAAGCGGAGAAATTTCCACCGGATGACCGTAGATGAATGTCGGTTGAACAAGTTGCTCTTCAACTTTCTGCTCGAAGAATTCATTCAACACATGACCTACATCCATCATGCCCGCCACTTCAACGCCATGTTCCTTTGCAAGTGCATGCGCTTCTTCCTTCGTCATCTGCTTCCAAAAGTCGACGCCTGTATATTCCTTGATTGCATCCACCATATGCAGACGTTTCCAGCCCGGCGCTAGGTCGATGATATCTTCGCCGTATTTCACTTGCGTTGTACCGAGGACATCTTGTGCGATGTTAGCGACCATATTTTCCGTCAGTTCCATAATGTCTTTATAATCCGCGTAAGCTTCATATAGTTCAATCATCGTAAATTCAGGGTTATGCCTTGTTGAGATCCCTTCATTACGGAAAACACGGCCGATTTCGTACACTTTTTCGAGACCACCGACAATTAGTCGTTTCAAATGAAGCTCGATCGCTATACGCATGTATAGTGTCATGTCCAGAGCGTTATGGTGAGTAATGAACGGACGGGCAGTTGCTCCTCCCGCAATCGAATGCAGCATCGGCGTCTCAACTTCAAGGAAGCCTTGTTCATCCAAATAGCGGCGCATCGATTGGATGATGCGGCTTCTCATGATGAACGTCTCTCTGCTTTCCTCTGACATGATCAAGTCAAGATATCGTTGACGATACCGTTGTTCGATGTCCTTCAATCCGTGGAATTTATCCGGCAACGGACGAAGAGCTTTCGTTAGAAACGTGAATTCCGTCGCTTTAATGGAAAGTTCACCGACTTTCGTTTTGAAGACGTTACCTTTGATTCCGACGATATCCCCTAGATCCGCGTGGCTGAATATGTCATAAGCCTCTTCGCCGATTGCATCTTGACGGACGTAGATTTGAATCTGGCCGCCTAGGTCCTGGATATGGGCAAACCCAGCCTTCCCTTTACCGCGCTTCGTCATGATCCGCCCAGCAATTTTCACTTCATGTACTGTTTCATCCAATTCCTCTTTTGAAAGGCCCTCATAGGCTTCGCGGATTTCGTTGGATAGGTGGGTCCGCTCGTATCTTGCGCCGAACGGGTCTAAACCGCTCTCCCGCAATTCATCCATCTTCTGGCGTCTCACCAGAAGCTGATCGTTCAATTCATCCAAATGGGACATTTCCTTCACTCCTTCATAAGTTATCCCTCACGCCGGATGGCATGCTCCTATTGTACACAAACTCTTTATGTAAAAAAAGCCGCCACTAGATTGGCGGCCCGCATCGCTGTTGCATTATCCGACACTGACTGCAGACTGCTCTCTTTCCGTCATCTCTTCTGCGAACTGATTTAGCAGGCTGATCAAGCCATCAGCATTTTCCATTGCGTTGATATCATTTCGAATCTTAGCATTGCCACGAATGCCCTTCATATACCAAGCAGCATGTTTACGCATTTCCCTGACTGCAACATGTTCACCCTTCAGTGCCATCAGCCGCTCGAAATGCAGTAGACAGACATCGATCTTCTCGCGGGCATTCGGCTCATCAATCAGTTCGCCAGTTTCAAGATAACGCACCGTCCGGTAGATCATCCAAGGGTTTCCGAGGGCCGCCCGTCCGATCATGACGCCGTCAACGCCCGTTTCTTCGAGCATCCTTTTAGCATCTTGCGGAGTTTCAATGTCTCCGTTGCCGATGACGGGTATGGAGACCGCTTCTTTCATCTGACGGATGATGTCCCAATTCGCCTTTCCTTCATACATCTGCAACCGGGTACGTCCATGGACGGCGACCGCAGCGCCGCCTGCACGTTCGACAGCTTGTGCGTTTTCGACGCCAAGAATATGCGCATCGTCCCAACCGATCCTCATTTTGACGCTGACAGGCTTGTCAACTTCCTCGACGACCGCAGACACCATTTCATAGATCTTGTCCGGGTCAAGAAGCCATTTCGCTCCGGCTTCGCACTTGATGATCTTATTTACAGGGCAGCCCATATTGATATCAATGATATCCGCATTCGTATGCTTGTCGACATATCGCGCCGCCTCAACGAGAGTTTCCTTCTCACCACCGAAGATTTGCAGGGATAGCGGATTTTCACGTTCATCTATATAAAGCATGTTCATCGTTTTACTATTCTTAGAGACAATCCCCTTATCGCTGATCATTTCAGCATAGACAAGGCCCGCGCCGAATTCTTTCACAGTCAAACGGAACGCCGAGTTGCAAATGCCTGCCATAGGGGCGAGCACGACCCGGTTATCCATCGTAATACCGCCGATTTTGAACGGTCGCTCTAGTAAATCACTCACTCCTTTTCTCCTTTCTCCAATACTCGGATCGGTTTTCATTCTATCTATGGGTAGGACCGGACATCCGCCGTTTCATAGCAACTGCCCGACTCCCTTAACTTTCTTCCAAAGCAAAACGCCCTCTTCATCAGGAACTTCCACTGTAAACGGGATTCCCGTTACAGGATGTCCGATTGCAGGCGCGATTTCCAATAAAGGCACGAGAACAAATGCCCGTTCACCCATTCTCGGGTGCGGCACAATTAGATTCTCCGCTTCAATATTGTCGTTATTATACAGCAAAATGTCAAGGTCTACAGTCCGTGGGCCCCATCTGATTTCACGTACGCGACCGAGGCCGTTCTCAACCTGTTGGCATGCTGCCAATAATTCAAACGGATCCAATGAAGTCGCAATAGAGACAGCCAAGTTAAGAAAGTCCGCCTGCTCCGTATAACCGACGGGAGCAGTCTCATAGATGGAAGATACTTTCGTCACGTCAATTCCTTCGTGGGAATGAAGTGCACGGACAGCCTCCTTCAGATGATGCAGCCTGTCACCGATATTGGATCCAATAGAGAGGTATGCAATGTTCATGAGAATTGCCCTCTCGTAATTTCCACCGACACGGAAGCATAATGTCCGCGGATCGGCGGATCAGGCTTTATCAAGATGACCCGGACGCCACGGACTTGCTCGTCGAACCTCACTAAAATGAGCCGGGAAATCTCCTCTGCGACCGATTCGATTAGTTTCCTCGGCTCCCCTTCGACGACAGAACGGCACACTTCAAATACCTCTGCGTAATTGACCGTCTTCTCCAAATCATCCGTTGCACCTGCTTCCGCCAAATCAACCGCCAGCGATACATTCACCCGGAAACGCTGACCTAGCACCGTCTCTTCCTTCAATGCACCGTGATAACCGTAAAACTCCAGTTCATTCAAATGAATATAATCCATTTTTACACCCTCCAATTCCCGATCAGTCGACTCGCACTTCCGCCTTACCCGTTAACACATCCATCATCCTCACCATACGTGACATTTCTTTCACGTCATGCACCCTAACCAAGTGACATCCATGCTCAATCCCATAGCAAACCGTAGCGCCAGTCCCTTCCATCCGCTCATCAACCGGCAGATCCAGTATGTTGCCGATCATTCGTTTTCGGGATGTCGCGAGCAAGAGCGGGTACCCCATATCCGAAATATGGCGAAGCCCTTGCATCGCCAATACATTCTGACTAGTATTTTTCGCAAAGCCGATGCCCGGATCGAGCCAAATATTGCTTTCCGGCACTCCCGCCTTGCGTGCGATTGCAATACTTTCCTCCAAGTCCGCAATAACTTCATCCATAAACAGCCCTTTATAATCCGCAGTTTCCCGATTATGCATTAGGATGATCGGCGCTCCGTGAGCCGCTGCCACTTCCGCAATTCTCGGCTCGCGTTTCGCACCCCATACGTCATTGACGATCTTAGCACCCGCTTTCAATGCGGCATCAGCTACGTCCGCCTTATATGTATCGATGGATATGACACAATCCAATTCCCGTACTAACGCCTCGATTACAGGAACCGTCCTCTCCAATTCCAAATCGAGCGAGACCGGGGCGTGGCCAGGCCGGGTCGACTCGCCGCCGATATCGATGATTTTCGCTCCATCCCGAAGCATTTCTTCAGCTCGTTTCAAAGCCGCATCAATTTGCCCGTATTTGCCTCCATCCGAGAAGGAGTCCGGCGTGACATTCAAGATGCCCATGACAGCCGTCTCTTTTTTAAAGTCAAATTCGGTATTCCCTAAACGGTATATCTCTATCGCTTTTGATAATTCCATGTCTTTACCCTTCCTTCATTCGATCGATTGCCCGCACGTATAATCGATGCAGTTTTTGATAATAAACCCCTGAAGTCCCAGGCATCAACCGCTCGCCTACAGAAGAAATAGGAACAAGCTCTTGAATCGAGTTCGAAACGAACACTTCATCCGCCTGCTCGACGTCACTTTTCGTAAACAACCCGATATGTATAGCCATGCCGGCTTCCGCTCCGAGCTTCAATAAAAAACCGCGCGTAAGACCGGGCAGAATCCCTGTCTCTGTTGACGGCGTATATAATGCTCCATCTTTCACCCAAAACACATTGGATGTAACGCCTTCAGCGACATAGCCATCCGCCGTGAGGAAAATCCCTTCCAGCTCCTTCAATGAAGGAAGTTCCAATCGACCGCGCACATTGTTCAGGAAGTTATGCGACTTGTGGCGGACCTTGCTTTCAGGGAGATTCCTTTCCGTCTCAAGCCAAACAGCCTTCTTTTCCGTTCCCCGCGCCACAACCGCAAGCTCTTTGCGGAACAGGATGACGTTCGGCGACTTGTATTCGGAAGGGGTCAATCCGATATCGTGCACACCCGCCGACACATTCAGACGGAAATACCCGTCTTGTTCGCCCGAACAGACGTGCAGCCCTCGGATCGCCTCCAAAATCTCCTCGTCGGAATAAGGCATTGTAATTCGGTATTCTCGCAATGCTGCACGAAGACGTTCCATATGCTCTTTGAATAAAAATACATGCCCTTCATATGTCCTAAACGTCTCAAAAAAACCTGCTCCATATAAAAACCCATGATCTAACGGGGAAATCCGCAATTGTTCCGCCTGTTCAAATTCACCGTTCATCCAACAAAGCATGGAGGTGCTCCTCCTTTCATTCAGCCGCTTCGGCCATTTCCTTCGCCTGCCAGAGCGCCCTTGCCTTATTGAGCGACTCCTCATATTCCGCTCTAGGATCGGAGTCCGCGACAAGCCCGGCACCCGCCTGGATATGAGCGACTCCATCTTTTATATACGCAGTCCGGATGACGATGTTAAAATCCATGTCACCGTTAAAGCCGATCCAACCGACCGACCCCGTATACAAACCTCTCCGCGTCGGCTCCAACTCCTCAATGATTTCCATCGTGCGCAGCTTTGGCGAGCCGGTGATCGAACCTCCAGGGAAGACTCCTCTGATGATAGCGGCGTTCGATAGTTCAGGAGCCGCCGTACCCTTTACATTTGATACGAGATGCATAACATGCGAATACCGCTCAATGACCATGAACTCATCCGTTTCCACCGTTTCCGGAATGCAGACTTGTCCAAAGTCCTCAATCTCCTGTTCGACAAGCATAACATGCTCGCCTTTTTCCTTTTCATCCGAGAGCAAGTCCTTCTCAAACGCTTCGTCCTCGATTTCCGTCGTTCCTCTCGGCCTTGTTCCCCCGATCGGACGTGTACTCAAGTCCGTTCCGCGTTTTTTCAGCAATAATTCAGGAGAGCCGGAAACGACAGCGAACTCCTTTGCTCCGATCGACGCCATATATGGCGATGGATTGAAAGATCGCAGCGCTTCGTACATCGAAAGAGGATCAGCGGAAAGCTTCTTCGATTGACGGACTGTCAAATTGACTTGATTAACGTCCCCGTCCGCTATATAACGCTGGACATCTCTGACCATCTGCTCGAATTGAGGTCCGGTAACCGACACTTCCACATTTTCAGGTCTTGTATAATCAATTGTACGACTAGCCGGCGTGAGGACACGCTTCCCGATGCCAACTTCCGCCGCCTCCATCCATTCCCTCTCCACTTCCGATGCATCCAACCCTCGTCCGGGCAGTGTCATGAAATAGGCGGTTTCGGTTTCGAGATCGAGGACCGCCCAGCGATCAAACAAATAGAAGAAAATGTCCGGCGTTTCGAGGTCATCCACAGCAATATGAGGAATCGGTTCGTATGTACGAGCGTAATCATAGCTGACGAAACCGATGGCACCCCCTTGGAAGGCCGGCAGTTCAGGTATATTGTCCATTTGCATCGATTCGACGAACTCGGATAACAGATCAAGCGGTTCACCTTCCCGCACTTGCTTCTCCCCGTCACGCCATTCAAGCTCCAATGATTGAGACTGCTTGCTAGTCAGCGTCACGAGAGGATCGATGCCCGCGATGCATAGCTTACCTGCTCGCCCACTTTCCAGTAAAATATGATGTTCCGCTGTTTTCGCAAGTTCTTTATAGGCATAAAAAAATTGCTCCTTCGTCATTCCGGCCTTCTTATAATCAGGATGCAATCTATCCATTTCGTTTTCCCCCAGCTCCATTTAATATAGTTATCTTAACGTTTAAAGTCCCTTTTAGGCTAGTATTAGAAACAAAAAAAGAGAGCTGCAATAGCTCTCTCTTCAATAATCCTGTTCTTATTCTTCTTCAAAATGATAAAGCGGGGTGCTCAAGTAACGTTCACCGTTTGACGGAAGGATAGCAACGACGTTCTTGCCTTTCCCGAGCTTTTCTGCAACTTGGATTGCTGCGAAGATCGCCGCCCCCGAGGAGACACCGCCCAGGATTCCCTCTTCCCGTGCCGCTCTTCTAGCTGTATCGTAAGCTTCGTCATTCGTCACTTGGATAATTTCATCGTAAATGTCCGTGTCGAGCACTTTCGGAATGAAACCTGCGCCGATTCCTTGGATTTTATGCGGTCCCGGTTTACCACCTGAAAGGACTGCTGAATCAGTCGGTTCCACAGCGATGATCTTTACGTCCGGGAAACGTTCTTTCAATACGCCACCTGCCCCGGTGATGGTGCCCCCCGTGCCGATGCCCGAAATGAATGCATCGACACGATCGAGCGCATCTGCAATTTCCGGCCCTGTCGTCAGACGGTGCACTTCCGGATTCGCTTCGTTATTGAATTGCTGCGGCATGAACCAACCATTTTTCTCGGCAAGCTCTTCCGCTTTTCCGATAGCCCCTTTCATCCCTTCCGACCCCGGTGTCAGGACAAGGTCCGCTCCATAAGCGCGCAACAGGTTCCGACGCTCCAAACTCATCGTGTCCGGCATGACCAGGACCGCCTTATACCCTTTCGCTGCTGCAATCATCGCTAGACCGATACCCGTATTTCCGCTCGTCGGCTCAATGATCGTACTGCCTTCCTTCAAATCCCCGGATTGTTCCGCGGCTTCAATCATCGCAAGCGCTATCCTATCTTTGACACTCGATCCCGGATTGAAGTATTCCAGTTTCAAATAAATATCAGCGCTGTCCGGATTCGCCATGCGGTTCAACTTGACGAGCGGCGTTTTCCCAACTAGATCCGCAATCGTGTTCCCGACTTTATTCATTCCAACCCACTCCTAATCCCTACTTATTTGATATGTTTTATTGTATTAATAGTACACCCGAATTGTGACCAGTGTCAATCAATAATGCCTCCTATACTCTTTCCCTTTTTCCAATTGGATAATCTAAAAAAGGGCTAAAAAAGCTGTTCAGAACCACCCACTTAGTGCGAGGTCCGAACAGCTTTTATTTTATTTTCCGTAAAACCATTTTGCATCAAACTCTTTCCAGAACGCCTCAGGATTGACCGATTGCGGAAGTTGTTCAATGGCGAGCTCGCGTTTAATATGCTCTTTCACTTCTTCAAAGGAGAACGCCCTGCCTTCCACCACTTCATTCACTAGGATAATAGCGTATGTACCGTCCTGCAACTGGATAGCGTCACCGATCTTGCCTTCCTTCTGTTTTGACGCAGCTTTATAGATTGCTGGGTCGATCGTTTCCGTCTCAGCATTTATATAGCCGATGTCACCGCCGAGGCTTGCCGACGCAAGATCGGTCGATAACTCTTTTGCCATGGCATTGAAGCTTGATCCCTTTGCCAACTCATCCAATGCCTGCTCCGCCTCATCCTTCGTCGGAACAATGATAACAGAAGTCCGATATGCGGTTAAAATATTATAGAGGGACTCATTCTTATCATAAAAAGATTTCACGGTTTCATCGTCAATGACGACATCATTCGATAAAACCTTCTCCAGAATAAGGTGGGAACGGATTTTTTGCCTGGTTTGCTCAATATCCAGTCCCGAGTGGGATTGGCCGTCCACCGAAGTGATCAACGCTAGTTCAAGTTCGATTTCTTTGTCAGTCACTTCGATGCCGTATTTCTTCGCCGCCGTCTCCATCACTTTATTGTTAACGAGATCAAGTAGCACTTCCCGCCCGACTTCCTTTTCCATGGCAGTCATCCATTGCCCCCTCGTAATCGCCTCGCCCGCGACCGAAGCAACCTCTTCATCGGGCTGCTTCGATTTATCAGGTATGAGCCATCCGATGAACCATAGGACGTTACAGGCAAGAAGGATGCCAATCAGGAAAAGAAGCGGTTTCGTTTTCAATTTCCTTCTTGGAGGGACCGTCTCCTGGACGTTACGACCTTGACCGTATTTCATCGATAAATCCTTCAAGCTCTTCTTTTGTGAATAGATACTTCTCTAAACAGAAATGGCATTGAGCTTCCGCCTGGCCATCCTCATCAATCATTTCACGGATTTCCTGCTCTCCAAGACCAATAATCGCGTTGCCGAAACGTTCTTTGGAGCAATTGCATCGGAATGCAACGTCCATGCGATCGAGGATTTCAACATTGTCTTTCCCTAACACTTCCCCGAGTACTTCTTCAGGCGTCAATCCACGGTCAATCATCCTTGAAATGGGTTCAACGTTTGCAAGCTTTTTCTCAAGCGCGCTGATCGTCTCTTCCGTCGCACCCGGCATCACTTGGATAATGAATCCTCCTGCAGCCTTTACAGTATTATCCGGATTAACAAGGACACCTAATGCAACCGCTGAAGGCACCTGCTCTGATACGACGAAATATTGAGTGAAGTCTTCCGCAATTTCACCGGAAACAATAGGAACTTGTCCCGTGAAAAAGTCGCGTAAACCTAGGTCTTTAACAACCGTCAACATCCCTTCCGCGCCCACAGCGCGTCGAACGTCAAGTTTCCCTTGTTCGTTCAATTCAAAATGGGTGTGCGGATGTGTGATGTAACCTTTTACATCTCCGTTGGCATCAGCATCGACGACAATCGGTCCGGCGGGGCCATTCCCTTCGATTTTCACCGTCAGTTTGTCATCGCCTTTCAGCATAGCCCCCATCATGAGCGCCGCTGTCATCGTCCGGCCTAAAGCAGCTGTAGCTGTCGGCCATACATGATGCTTTTTCTGTCCCTCCGCCACTGCATTTGTCGAATTCACCGCATAGGCACGAATGGTCCCTTCATAAGCCAATGCTTTTATCAAATAATCCGTCATTCATAACTGCTCCCTTCAAACATTTCTCTCGTAAATCAAGTGAAGCCCCTTCAATGTAAGGAAATTGTCTACGATGTCAATCACTTTCGTTTCACTGGCAATCAGTTCGGCAAGCCCACCCGTAGCAATGACGGTCGGTTCCACCTTACTGTGCGCTTTCATCCTTCCGACGATACCTTCAACAAGTCCTACATAACCATAAACAATTCCTGCTTGCATCGCGGCTACGGTGTTCTTGCCGATAATATGGTCTGGCCGCGTTAATTCCACACGGGGCAATTTAGATGCCCGATCGAATAATGCTTCCATGGAAATGCCGATACCAGGCGCAATCGAGCCGCCCATATACTCGCCCTTTTCGTTCACATAACAAAATGTCGTCGCAGTCCCGAAATCGACAATAATGAGCGGAGAGCCATAATCATGGATGGCCGCAACCGCATTGACGATACGGTCTGCACCCACTTCACGGGGATTTTCGTATTTTATATTCAACCCTGTTTTAACGCCAGGACCGACGATGAGCGGACGTAAGTTAAAATACTTCCTGCACATCTGTTCAAGCGGGAACATGACCGGCGGAACGACTGAGGAAATGATGATGCCATTGATATCCTCAAAACTAAGGCCTGCATGGGTAAATAGCGCTTTCACGGACATGGCATATTCGTCTTCCGTTCTTTGCCTGTACGTTTCCATGCGCCAATGGTGCTTCAATTCCCCTTTATCATAAACGCCAAGAACGATATTCGTATTTCCTGTATCCAATACTAGAATCATTTTCTTTTCCTCGCTAACATTCGTCATTTTCCAGAGTATCATACCACAAACCAAAAGCGGAGGGCGACGGTTAGCTTCGATAGGCGGTGGAGGGTTTGAAAAAAAGGCGCTCCTTGCCTTTTCTTTCAAAATCGAAGCGACCCGAGGAGCTGTCGCCCGGAGTCTAGACGTCAAGAAATAAAAACAGCCGACTGCCTTAAAAAGCAGTCGACTGGAATGTTACCTTTTAAGTTGGAGCGTTTCGTTAATCTCTTCTATGTTCATCGATCGGAGGAAGTGGCTGATCTCCACCATTCTCCTTCGGCAGATCTCCGATGGAAGGGTCTGCGGGCGCGCCTATCGAATCAGGGTGGACCGAGTCCTTTTCAGCTTCTGCATCTTCCTTTTTCGGTTGTGAGCCATTTCCATTTTGTTCATATGGACGCTCAGGCAAAGTGCCATGATCTTTCAAGTGATTGATCTGCTCTGCATCCAACGTTTCCACTTCGAGTAGCGTTGTTGCTATCAAGTCGAGCAAATTGCGGTGCTCGGTCAAAATAGTAGTTGTGCGCTCATACTGTTCCTTAATGATGCGCTGCATTTCCTGGTCGATTTCATATGCGATCGATTCGGAATAGTTCTGTTCGGAATTAAAGTCTCTTCCAAGGAAGACATTGCCGCCTTGCGCCTGGCCGAATTGCATCGGTCCGAGCTTTTTGCTCATACCGTATTCCGTCACCATTGAGCGCGCAATACCCGTAGCGCGTTGGAAGTCGTTATGGGCACCCGTGGATACTTCGCCAAGAACGATTTCTTCCGCTACACGTCCCCCGAGGAGGCCCGCAATTTTGTCGAGAAGTTCAGGCTTCGTCATGAAGTAACGGTCCTCTTTCGGCAGCATGACAGCATATCCGCCGGCCTGGCCGCGAGGGACAATCGTCACCTTATGGACGATTTCAGCGTCATCCAACATAAGTCCGACAACGACGTGACCCGCTTCGTGGAATGCGACGATGTTTCTTTCCTTTTCAGAAATGACCCGGCTCGTTTTAGCTGGTCCTGCAATGACACGGTCCGTTGCTTCATCGATATCCGACATATCAATTTTCGCCTTGCCCCGTCTAGCCGCGACTAACGCAGCTTCATTCAATAAGTTTTCCAAGTCGGCACCTGAGAATCCAGGCGTCCGTTGCGCAATAGCTGTCAAATTGACTGACTCGTCAAGCGGCTTGTTACGCGCATGCACTTTCAAGACCGCTTCACGGCCTCTTACATCCGGACGGCCAACAGTGATCTGACGGTCAAAACGTCCTGGACGCAGAAGTGCAGGGTCGAGGATATCGGGACGGTTCGTCGCGGCAACGATGATGATTCCTTCGTTTCCGTCGAATCCATCCATTTCAACTAATAGCTGGTTCAACGTCTGTTCACGCTCGTCATGCCCGCCACCGAGACCTGCGCCCCGTTGACGTCCGACTGCATCGATTTCATCGATAAAGATAATACACGGTGCATTCTTTTTCGCATTTTCGAATAAGTCACGGACACGGGATGCCCCGACCCCGACAAACATCTCAACGAAATCCGAACCGGAGATCGAGAAGAAAGGTACGCCGGCTTCACCCGCAACAGCGCGCGCTAATAGCGTTTTACCTGTACCAGGAGGTCCGACCAAAAGAATCCCTTTTGGAATACGCGCTCCAAGTTCAACAAACTTACGTGAGTCTTTCAAGAAATCCACAACTTCTTCAAGCTCGGCTTTCTCTTCATCCGCACCCGCAACGTCTGTGAATCTGACTTTTTTGCGATCATCGGAATGGAGCTTCGCCTTGCTTTTCCCGAAATTCATGACTCGGCCGCCACCGCCGCCTTGTGCTTGATTCAATAGGAAGAAGAATAGGATGATGATGATAATGAATGGAACTAATCCTGTGAAGAAGGCTACCCATGCACTTGTTTCAGGTGCTTGTAGAATTTGGATCTCAGGGTTATTCGTTGTCCCGACTGTACGTATCTCACGTATTTCATCCATGACGGCGGAATCATCCACCAGGACATTTGTCGTAAACTTCTCTCCCTCTTCATAGCCCTTCATAGTACCTTCAACGGTCAGAACACCACGGACGGGTTGAAACGACATCGTTTCAATTTCGCCTTTTTCTAGTTCTGTGAGAAATTGATCATACCGAATCTCTTTCGTTTTCGGATTCGGATTATTTAGTGAACTGAAAATCCCCATAATTGCAAGGAAGATCAATCCGTATAATAGAAAGTATCGAAGTATACGATTCATCCCAAGCCTCCTCATTTCTTTCAACAGAAAACTATTGTAAATCTTATCATATAACGGATTCAACCTACAAAGGAAATGCCTTTTTTAGGCACAGATAATGAAATTGTCTTGCTTACGGCTCCACACTCTTAGATTCTAGCATGCCAACTTCGTGCCCACTATGGAAAAAGCTTTCCACCGCCCCTTGTAAAGGTTTGTTGAAAAGCTTTCAGAAAGAGTAGATTTCCTTTTTCAATACACCGATATAAGGCAAGTTCCTATATTTTTCTGCGTAATCAAGTCCATAACCGACAACAAATGCGTCCGGTACAAGGAATCCGACATAGTCTGCTTTCAAGTCCACTTTTCGGCCTGTCGGTTTGTCAAGCAACGTTACGATTTTTATGGATTTCGCTTTCCGGTATTTGAAGAGTTCGACCAAATAATTCAATGTTTTACCGCTGTCGATAATGTCTTCGATGATCAACACGTCGCGACCCTCTACACTTGCATTCAAGTCTTTGACGATTTTCACTTCTCCTGATGATACTGTTGCATTTCCGTAACTCGATACATCCATGAAATCCAATTCAATATACGCATCGATCCGTTTGATCAAGTCGCTCATGAACGGCAATGCTCCTTTAAGGACGCCGATTGCAAGCGGGAATTTATCATGGTAATCCGCTGTCAGCACGGCACCAAGTTCCGCAACTTTCTCCTGGATCTGTTCTTCTGTGATGAGTATTTCTTCAATATCTTTTTGCAACATCAAGTTCCCTCTCTTTTCCGTTAAGATTTTCACGTTTTTTCATTTTAAATATGTACTTTTCCTGTTCTGTTTTCCGTTCCCTGAACTGGATGCCATATCGTACGCCAGGAATGGCGCATATTTCCTCGTTCGCAGTTGTGATAACCGGTATCTTGCGTCTTTGTTCGGCACCGATCTTTTCGTCAATGAACAATCTGGACAAGCGCTTCGGTCGGGCCATGCCCGGAAGCAATAGACGGTCACCGTCTTTTCTGCCCCTCACGTAAAGCGGCAAATCGGCATCGGGTAAATCGAAATACATCAATTCCAATGCGTCCTCTTCATGTTCATCCGCATCGTCCCAATATAACAGTATATCCCCCCAGCACGTCCATTGGCCTTTTTCCAGCTCGCGAAGGGAAGTATCCGGTATTGGCATATTCTCCACAATCGAAACAATGCCATATTCCCTCACGAAGCGGTATCCTTTCGGAAGGTCGATCGTGACATTTCCTGCACTTGCGGACAGATGGTGATGCAACTGATTCAAAAGTGCTGTGTTGTATTCAACAGGTTTGATTTCCCCGAAGTATAGATAATTCAATAGTAGTGGAATGAAGCGCTTTTGTAAAGCAGTGTGCATGCTTCTGAAAAGATCTACTGAGAAGGTAGGAAGTCCGTCTTCTTTGAACGTTACGACGGACGCGAAATGCTCCTTTGCAAGGCTGTCTAAGAGCATCTCATCCTCCTGCAGCCCCATCGTCATTTTAACGACATTCAATGCCGCGGAGGGGTTTTCTGACATGATTACCGGTGCGACATGGCGGCGGAGCCGATTCCGCAAATAAGCGTCACTTTCATTGCTCGGGTCCGCCCTGAATTGTGCACCGCGCTCTATCACATAGGCATGCAGCTCTTCCTTCATTGCAGGAAGAAACGGCCTGCTGACAACCCCGCCATCGATTTTCCGGCTCATCGGGATGCCGATTGGGGAGCTCCCCTTTGACAATTGCATGAGCACCGTCTCCAATTGGTCTTCTGCGTGATGCGCCGTCGCCAGTACATCATATTGTTCCGCCTGCATCACTTCACTGAAAAAGGCGTATCGTCCAGTACGGCAAACGTCCTGCATATTTCCACCTTCTTCGTTCAGGATGGAGGGTACAGGGACATTTCCGCCGAAGAAAGGAATTCCAAGCTTTTCACATAACCCCTTCACAAGTTTGCCGTCATCCGCTGACTCCCGCCCACGAAGCATATGATCGACATGGGCAGCAGCTACTTCAATCCGCATTTCTTCGCGGATTCCTGCCATAAAGAGCAAAAGTGCGACTGAATCCACCCCGCCCGAGCATGCGACTAGAACCCGGTGACCCGATGACAGTAATCTCTGTTTATGAATGAATTCAAGGATTTTTCTTTCGAATGCCTGCATTTTTCGCCCTCCACATTATTGTCTTTTCACCTACCCCTTATTCTACCCCATAACTTTTTCCCGGGAAATAAATCGATTTGTGGGCTTTATTGTCGTCCACTTTGGTAAAACGTGTTCAACCTTCATTACCAACACAGTCCGGTCGTCCGCCACAATTCCGAACTTCCTTTCCATTTCGTACATGATACGGTCAGCCATAGGCTCACAAGACAGATGCTCATACTTTTCCAATATTCCATAGATCGCATCTTCCTGTTTTTCAATTGTAACGGATCCGTTGAATACGCCATCCGTTAGCATGACGATAATATCCCCTGACTTCAATTCTTCATTTGTCGCTTCCACCGAAAATGATGGCAGGAACCCGACAGGAACCGATTTGCTATCAAGCCGGAGGAAATCTTGGCCCCGTTTAATATACGTGCTCATTGAACCCGCCTTCCAAGACCAAAGCCGTCCATCCTGCAGGTCAACCAAAGCTAAATCCAGCGTCGCGTACATATCATCAAGCCCATTCAACGACATCATATAATGTAATGTATGCATCGCCGTTTCCGGATCCATCTTCCGGTCCAAACACTCCCGCATGAGACGAATCACTTTCCGGCTTTCCCGATAAGCATTTATATCATGCCCCATGCCATCCGAAAGTAGAACAGCGGTGAGTCCATCATGAATTGGAAACACTTCATAGGCGTCTCCTGCATGGAATGTCCCTCCCCCAGCCGTCGCTACAATTCCATATTCTAATGAAAAACGGACAGACGAGGAAAACATCAGTTGGATATGAGGAAACGGGTCTTGCAGAGCGACAGTTTTCTCCACTTTAAACGGCTCGCGGTAGACTTCCTCCAACAGCGGTAATATGAGACGTTCTGCCACCGTCATATCCGTCTCGAAATCCGAACGTCTTTCAGGGGTTGAAATTACGATCCGGTAAGCTCCCTTCTCTTCTGATAAAATATCGATCTGATAATATTCGATTCCTTGCGACTGTAAATGCTTCCCCAATTCCTCCTCCGCAAGATGGTTAACCGACATCTCCCCTTTTATATCATTCATGATTTTCTCCAAATGAGTGCTCATATCTCTCAATTGTAAGGCAAGCATTTTCCGCCCATGCTGAAGCTGCCCCATCAAAAGATGATTGGAAGCCGACTCCTCCAACTCGGAAATCAATCCTGAAGAACGGATACACTTATATTTGATCCTCTCTTCCACACGATGGCGCGCCGCTTTCTTGGTCGCCGAATACGTCCCTTCCCACTCATAAAGGAGACGCGCCATTCCTTCTTCATTTCCCTCCCAGCATTTTGAATATCTGAAACAGGACTGGCATATCGATGGGATGTTCTGCGCAGCATTCACGTCATCTGAAGCGAACCGATCATTGACGAGAGTAGACATAAATTCAGCAAACTGTTGAAAATCCGATAATTGCTCATCCAGACGGTCGGTCAACCATTGCTGCCGCTTCACCGAAATATCCTGTTGACCTGTCGGCGTAATCATCCGCCCAATCGGTTCAACTTTCTTTGTCGGGACAAAGAAGAACAGAAGCGTCGCCAAGCCGATCGTCATGAAGTGGGATGTATCTAGCGGCAATGTAAAGTCATATAGAAGGAAGAAGACGGATACAGCAAAGCCGCCTGTCGCAATACCTAATTTCCCGAGACGTTTGAAAGCGCCTGCAAAAAACCCCGTCATGCCATATACGGCCATCATCCCGGTAAACGACAATTCCGCAACTCCTGCAATCGCCGCGATCATCATCGCAATCGTCGTGGAGAACGGCAGACCTCCAGCAAGTGCTGCCAGCAAAATGGTCAAATGAAGCAGCAATCCTGAAATTGAAATCGGACCGACCATGAGATTGCCCATCCCGGTTGTCGCCATGATGCCGACAATGCAAACAGCCCCGAGACGTTCCGGCGACCACTGGCCATAAAAGATACGCTCACGATGAGGAAATGCAACAAACAGGAAAAATGTCATGAACAGCGCCAATACCGCTTCGAAACCGATCGACAATTGCACATCAACAGGCGTATGCCCGCTATGCATGACAAACTGCCATAAAACTTGAACAACTATGATCGTACCTGCAACTGTCAATGGAATGGACTTCCTCATAAGAGGATGCTTGCTCACCACATTAAATAACAGCAATTGCAGTAAATGGATCACTGCTTGTCCCAGCCCCAGAATTGCCCCTCCCGCAATTCCGCCGATGAATACATAAACGAGATGATTCCTGAATCGCATTTGCGCCAAAGCCCAAATCGGCAAGAAAAAAGGGACAGCCGCGTTGAACAGAACAGCTTGCGACAAGAAAAATGTGCTTAGTAAAAAGAACGCCGCCATTAATACATACATCTTCCGCTTGCCCATCGTGCTCACCACGTGACGAATCTGTTGGCCTACCGGTCTTTCAAGATTGCCTATCATCTTCATCTCAACATTCCCCCTATGTCTACTTGTCCCTGAGTATACATAGGTCAAGCCAAAGAATTTGTCTGTTCCTGACAAGGGGCTCCATAAATCTTTCGACGAGTTCCGTAGCAATTTTCTGTTTTCCAACGAAAGGTTGACAGACTCCGTCGACCGTTGTATTATGGTTATTGTCGTTCAGAATTAATTGGACAACATGGCGGCGTAGCTCAGCTGGCTAGAGCGTTCGGTTCATACCCGAAAGGTCGTGGGTTCGACCCCCTCCGCCGCTATAATCGAAAAGCGTAGGCGGCCTGATCAGATGCGACAGGCATAAGAATAACCCGGCGTAGTGGCGCTTTTTGCCACCTAGCCGGGTTTTCTTATGACCCCGAGCATCTGCCCGCCGAAGCTGGACAACAAGAAATGCGTAGAGCGTCGTTTAGCCTCGGCAGGTGCTGGAAGCCTTGAGGTTAAAGGCGCTCTTTGCCTTTAACAGCAAGGCTGAAGCATCCCGAGAGGCTGACGCTCGGAGCTAGACAATAACGAAAGAAAGGCGTCCAGTCTTAAGACTGGACGCCTATTTCATGTCAAAACACGCATAAATCTCTGGAATCACGCATAAAACAAATAACTCACGCATAACTTTCTCCAGAAACGCATAAACTCCTGCAAACACTCATAAACTCCCGCAAACGCGCATAAACTCTCACAATCACGCATAACTCATTAACGAGCTTATCTTCTTATCGAATCGACTCGATTTGTTTCTTATGATGCGAATCATGACTGGCAAAATCCGTGAAATATTCCTCCAATGTCAGAACATGCTCCCCGATGTTGAATGGCTTCGTCCATTCCGTCTCATCCGCACCTTCAAGCCAATCAATAATTTGTTGCCGATACTGTGTTGCGAGCTCAATCACTTCGTCAAATGAATATTCTTTTGCAAGTTTCGCAGCCTGCTCATTGAATGGCCCCCACTCTACATCCTCCAGTATCTCTGATTCTCCCAAACGCCGAAGCCGATGCTCCAAAGTGAACCGATCCCATTCTGCCATATGCATAAGAATCTCCTTTGGCGACCATTTTCCCTCTTGATAAGGTGCATCCGCCTGTTGCTCAGTCAGTGAGCTCAATGAATCCATCCATTCCAAGTACTTCTTGAGATTGTTCATGATTTCATCCATTCCAATTCAGCCCCCCTTTTCATTATTCAATATTCGGCAGCTGCAGAATGAAATCCTTGTGAAAAAAATATTTATGAGCGTTTGGAAGCTTTTATGCGTGAATAAATTCATTTATGCGCGCTTTAGTAGATTTATGCACATTTGGATGAACTTATGCGTCTTTCACCGCGGTTATGCGTCTCTGGGCAGATTTATGCGTAATTCCAGCAGCTTATACTTGTTTGTCAGTAACTGCACAAAAAAAACGACCTACATCTTAACTAGATGTAGATCGCTCATAAGAGATTCATTTCCACTAATTGAAACAGCCAGCAAGTTACCCTCTTCTTGCGCCACGGCCACCGCGTTTAGATTCTGTTGCTCTTTTCAAAGTTGAAAGGCGTTCTTCACTGTCTTTCATGAATTTCGCCATCTTTTGCTCAAAATTCTCTGGACGCTCAGTATGGCTAGGACGGCCACCGCTGTGACGAGGACGTTGAGGGCGTTGAGGACGTTCAGCTTCCGGTTTCGCTTTCCTGATCGATAACCCGATTTTTCCGTCAGTGCCGACATTCATCACTTTCACTTCAACCATATCGCCTACTTTTAGGTGGTCATTGATATCCTTCACATAATTGTCCGCTACTTCACTAATATGGACCAGACCAGTTGAACCGTTCGGCAGTTCGACGAACGCACCGAAGTTTGTGATCCCTGTAACTTTCCCCTGTAACTTGCTGCCTACTTCAATTGACATAAAAAAAATGCTCCTCCTTAAGATTTAAACGGCCCTTTTCAGATGCCTTTTTACCATATGGCGAGTCCTGCAAGTGCAAGATCCTTACTTTCATTATAGCCAACAAAAAAAGAGTGTCAATAAGACTACTCTTTTCCGTCATCTTTTTCTTCTTTTTTCTTCTTGTTTTCAGGAACAGAGAAGATGATTTCATTTTCGTCAGATAAGAAATATTCTTTCCGTGCAAGCTTGGCAATATAATCATCATCATCCAATTTCACAAGCTGTTTTTTAAGAAGTTCTTGTTCTTCCTTCACTTCTTCCAACTTTGCAAGCGTCTCCACTTTTTGCTGTTCTTTTTCCTGCAGCGTCTGCTGTTGCTGAATATACATATTCGTCAATCCGCCGAACACTACGAATGCAATCACTGCATAGATGAACAGTTTCTTCTGTAGCCGCTTTTTCTGCTTGTTTCTCCATACTTCCTTTTTACGCAACGAGCGGACATATTCAGTTTCAATCGATGCAACGGTCGTGGATGGTTTCCTTTTCCTTTGCTCCATGTCCTGCACTCCCTCTCATTACAGTACGAAATTCGATAAGTCTAGTAATTATACATCATTCCGTAGTTGATTTAAAGAGAGAGTTATAGACTTTGTTATATAGATAGATGAAAGGAGAAAGTAGAAACCTCACAATTTTGACGAGCAACCTGAATATCTGCGTAATGATCTTCACCAGGAGCCTAATGATGAACACAACCGGCTTAATGATTACCATATTCAAGACTCTCCCGAAAAACCTGAAAGGCCGGTGGAATAGTGATGCATATAACAACATGCCGCAAATTTGGGCAACCGGGTCATACATCCTCCATGCCCCGTCCCGGACGATGAAAAGAACGTAGAACGATGCACACCCGATCAAAATCCAGCCGATCACTTCCAAAGGGACCGCATATTTCCGGATGATCGACGTCTTGCCGGTCGCATCCACGCCCGTTCCGATCAAATCCATGAAAACCCCGGCCCCGATGCCTGTCCCAATCATTGCAAGAAGACTAAGAAACTGGACAGAGAGACTCATCCAAACAATTTATGGAGGAAACCGCGTGAACTTGCATCTTCTTCGTCATATTGCATCGTGCTGATTGTGCCTTCCAATGTAAGAAGCCCTTTGTCTACATCCAAATGGACGATACGCAGCTCCTCCCCGCGAATTACTAATACTCCCTGAGATGTCCGTACGATGAACTCCTCCTGGTCGAACCGATCGATTGTTTTAACAGATGTAAGATCCATTCTTTTTCGATTTCTCATCGTGATGACATGATCCCCTGATGGAATTGCGTATGTTGGATTGTCGGTCTGGATTTGCATACTATTCCTCCTTTGCTTGTACGTTCACTGCCATCCTATGCGGCCAAACAAAAAAACATGACAGGAAAAGTTCCTGTCATGCCCTCAATCTTCATCGTCAATAAATTCAGGTTCCACCTTGTCCAGCTTCTCTTCTTTCAAGATTGTAAACATCGACGCGGCATCTTCCTTCTTCGTTGATTCCTTCAACATATCGACACTTACTGTAACAATCTTTTGTCCAAAGCGGATAGCCAGCTCGTCGCCAGGTTTCACGACGGACGATGCTTTCGACACCTTGCCATTGATTGTAATACGGCCTTGGTCGGCCACTTGCTTCGCCAATGTCCGTCTTTTGATTAAGCGTGACACCTTTAAAAACTTATCTAATCTCATTTCTTTTCCCTTCCTTTCGCCTGCTGCCAAAACTCTTCTAATTCGTCGAGAGTATAGGCAGAGAATTCCCCTCTACCACTCTTTACGCTTTGCTCGACGAACGAAAAGCGTCGTTTGAATTTCTCATTCGCATGCGCCATCGCTTCCTCGGGTGACAATTTCAAGAACCTCGACAAGTTGACGAGTGTGAATAGGACATCCCCGAGCTCATCTGTCTGGCTCTGCTTCGTTCCATTCGCCACTTCGTCCTTGAATTCCTGCCACTCTTCCTCGAATTTATCGAAAGCGCCTGTTATATCCGGCCAATCGAATCCAACCTTCGCCGCTTCTTTTTGGTAGTTAAATGAAGTGAGCAGCGACGAACTGTGGCGTGCCTGTCCATCCAAGAGCGATTCAGCTTGCGGCTTCTCGGTTTTCTTGATTTCCTGCCAATTTTTCAAAACCTCATCCGAGTTCTCCACGTCCCGGTCGCCGAACACATGCGGATGGCGGCGGATCATTTTATCGCCAACTGACTGCAGGACGTCTTCCATCGCAAAATAGCCATCATCCTCGCCAATTTGCGCATGCAGGAACACTTGCAGCAACACGTCGCCCAGTTCCTCGATGATGCCTTCATCGTCTTCTTGATCGATTGCTTCGAGCAGTTCATGCGCTTCCTCAATCAAATACCGCTTCAACGATTCATGCGTCTGCTCGCGGTCCCACGGGCAGCCGTCCGGAGCACGCAATGCGGCTATAATTTCTCGGAACGTCGACCATTCCTTTAAACGATCCTCCCGCTCCCGAACAGGAGGTACATAGACTGTCGTCAAATTATCGATTTCCGTCTCTCTATCCAACTCGAACAACGGCACAGTCCGAAGATTTTCCATTGAAGAACCCGCCGCCGTCACAATCGTCACCGGATGGTCATAGGCATACTTCTCCATTAGCGAAAGCTTCACTTCAGAAGCGATGAATGCATCATACACTTGGCCGATCAATACATGCTGCGTCATCGTGACGTCATCGCGCTTCATGTCCGTTCCATCAAGCAGTTGGAACCCCTCAATTGGGTCAATCCGGAGCGCTGCAAAGATCGGATCGAGGAAGCTATTCCCCCCTGCGATTTCAAGCTGCACTATGCCAGCACGTTCTTTTTCAATCAATAATTGCACTGTGCGCTCAGCAACGAGTGGATGTCCTGGCACGACATAAGTTACTGACTTTTCGTTTGCCATCAACACTATTTTCTCAACAATCTCTTCATACACTTGCCCAAACTCATCGTTTTTTATATAAATCGCGTCGAAGCTCTCTATTTCCATGCCTTCCGCCCGCAATTCCTCAATGGCCGGATGCTGGTCCGTCCTCGCAATAACGAACTCAGCCTCCTTCAACTTTCGATATGTACCTAAAGACAACTGGTCGAGATCTCCCGCACCAAGTCCAATAATCGTAATTGTATTCATCTTATTCACCTTCTATTTTTAGTGAGAATCAATTGTATACGGGCCAATCTTTTTCCGAACGGCAGCAAATACCATTCCTTTTCCGCCATTATACGTGATTTCATGATAACGACTAGGAAAACGCCCGCCCCTAGCGCGACTGCTGTCAATGCTGTCAACGTAGCACTGATTCGCGATGACAGATTGTCGAATAAAACCTGATCCGCTGCAAGCATCCAAGGGAAAATGACCGCTGCCATCGCAAGTGTAGCAAGGAGCAGCCAACCGTAAAAACGGCTAGGTGCCAGTTTCATCGGCCACACGGTTTTGAAATAAAGAAGAAGCCCAAACGCAATCGCCGCAAAACCGATATTCCCTGCAAGCGCTGCACCTGTTACATCATAGAGCGGCACTAACAATTGATTCGCGATTATTTTCACGGCAAGCCCGCCAAGAAGGAACAGCGTCGGTATTTTGACTTTGCCGGCACCTTGTAAAATTGCGGTCAACGGCAAGATGAGCGACAGCCAAAAGATCTGAAACGCAAATATGATCAGCGCAGCGGAGCCGTCCCTTGTCTCAAACAGCATTTCATTCACATATGGCAAGACGAATGCAAGCCCGACCGCCGCCGCCCATCCGAATAAAACAGCTGTCCGGAATGTGAGCTGTATAAACGGTTCCGCACCCCGTCCTTCCTTTTTAGCTGCATGATGCGCAATAAGCGGGACGATTGCGAGCGCCAATGTGGAAGCGATCAAAATCCCCATCTGGACGAGAGGCTGCCCACGGTCATAAATACCTTTCATTTCCATCGCTGCATCCGCGACAAAGCCTTTCGCAAGCAAACTATTGTAGATCATAAACGAATCCGCCATTTGAAACAGCAGCAAGATAAGCGAGCTTGCGCTGACGCTCAAACTGACAAACGTCAATTCTTTAACGACACGCCACGTATCCACTTGTGTATGCGGCCCTTTATATGCATCTCTGTAAAACAGGACAAGAATGACAACACCTAACGCCTGGCCCATAACAGCGCCCCACATGGCCACTTCGCCAGCCGTGTAAAGGGATGCTCCCGCGCGGACAGCCACCCATGTCCCAATAAGGATGATTGCGACCCGCAACACTTGCTCACCGACATTCGAAACGGCAACAGGCGTCATCTGCCCTTCCGATTGGAATGAACCTTTCAACACTGCAAGCATCGGCATGACGAGCACGATATAAGCACCTGCACGAAGAAGTGAGACCAGTTCAGGATCTCCCATCGCCTGTGCGAAAAACGGAGCGAACGTCGTGAGAATGATGAAAAATGATATAGACAGTCCGGCTAAATAGAGAAAGGCAACCCGCTTGATCGCCTTCGCTTCTCCGTCGCTTGCGCTGCCCGCGAGCAACTTCGAGACTGCCACCGCAAAGCCGTACGATGTCCACACGATGAAAATTCCGATGAACGGATACACTTGCTGGTAAATGAAAAATCCTTTATCCCCGACAAGGTTTTGGAACGGAATCCGGTATACCGCCGCCAGCAGCTTGACGATGATGGCCGAAATCGTCAAAATCGATGCACCTTTCATGAATGTTTTCATATTCCAATCCGCTTTGGACATAACTGCGCCTCTTTCGATGTTTTCTTTGTTTCCAGTATAGCATTTCCGGCAAAATCTGTTCCGGTGAATTGATAGAGTAAGCTCGCGATGGCAAAAGATCCTCTTTATTCTTAAAAGGCCCATTCTTTTGCGGCCAAGGTCCATTTATTCCAAGATGGGGTCCACTCCCTCAACACGAGTTCTCGTTCTGGCGCAAAAAGTTCTCATTTATGCTGAATGAGTTCTCGTTAAGGACGAGAAGTTCTCGTTTAACCTTGAATTGTTCTCATTCTTCAGCGAAGAGTTCTCGTTTACTCCGAATAAGTTCTCGTTCCCTTGCAAATAGCTCTCATTCCAAAAACAGCCACACCCTCCGTTGCAGATGAGCGTGTGGCTGTGTCATTTCATTTTCCTCAATAAATACAACAAATACGGCGTTCCAATGAGTGCAACGATAAGTCCACTCGGGATGTCTTTTGGCGCGATGGCAATCCGTCCGACAAAATCCGCAGTCACTAAGAGCAGTCCGCCCAACAAGCCTGAGACGACAAGTAGCGGCAAATGGCGGAAACCTACTAATCTACGGGCGATGTGAGGCGAAACCAACCCGACGAAGCCGATTGTTCCGACAATCGCGACTCCTGCTGTACTGATTGCGACTCCGACAATCAGCGCCCAGACGCGCGTCGATTTGACGGATAAGCCGAGACCAGATGCCACGTCATCCCCGAACGTCAACACATCTAAGCTCCGCGTCAAATAGACGGCAGGACCGATGAGCAGAACGAGCAACCATAACGACAGCTGCACATCTTCCCAGCCTTTTCCGTACG
This sequence comes from Sporosarcina luteola, assembly GCF_023715245.1. Lineage (GTDB taxonomy): Bacteria > Bacillota > Bacilli > Bacillales_A > Planococcaceae > Sporosarcina > Sporosarcina luteola_C. The sequence goes on along the minus strand of NZ_JAMBNV010000007.1, from coordinate 37,476 downwards.
TGCTGCCAGATAGCCAGACGAGCGCTGAAGCGACCGCCAATTTCGCCTTTACGACGAACACTTGTGTTGCGGCAGAGCCGAATGCCGATATCGCGATCCCCATCAACGCAACGAGCATCGGCTGGAAATTGTTTTTCCAAGCCGTCACCATAATGATGCCAAGAGCAACGGCGGCTCCTACTACCGCTCCAAGCGGCATATATTGAACAGGGATTGCAGGGATTGCGACCAATAGCAGCATCGCCCCGGCACCACCCATCGAGGTAACGCCCAACACACTTGCATCCGCCAACGGATTCCGTAAGACGCCTTGCAATAAAACACCGGCAAGCGCAAGCATCACGCCGATGATGAATGCCGTAAGCACACGCGGCACCCGGAAATTCCAGACGACCGGTTTCATCCAATCGAGCGACCATGCCATTCCGTTATAGGATAATGCCAATGCAAAGACAGCGACAATTAAAATCGTAACGATCGAAATGACGACCGGCAGTTTGACCGGCTTCAACGTGCCGCCCATTTGGCGATCGCCTTTCGTATGTGACTTCGCCGTCTTCCAAGCCAAATAAAGCAGCCAAGGTCCGCCAGCCAATGCCGTCATTGCACCGACAGGCACTTCCTGTCCCGGCTGGATCAACCGGCCGAGCACGTCCGCCCCGATCATCATTACACTTCCCCATAAGAACGATTGCAGGAAGACATGCAAATGGCCGCGGACACCAAGCATCCGGACGATATGCGGAGCCATCAAACCGATGAACCCGATCGGACCGACAACACTGACCGTCGTCGCCGCAAGCAAAATCGCTGCAGCCCACGCAATTAATTTAACGATACGAACGTTTTGACCAAGCGAAGACGCAACATCTTCACCTAACGATAGAATATCCATCGGTTTCGCAATGCCTAACGCGGCGATGAACAGAATAATGATCATCGGACCCGCAAACGCAACGCCGCTCCAATTCAGCTGCACAAGCGTACCCGATCCCCATAAAAAGAGGCCGTTTGTCTGATTCTCAAACAACAGCTGCAACGAGCCTGTCATGGATGCAAACAGCAAAGAGATGATCATCCCCGTCAAGGCGACGCGTACAGGCTCCATCTGCTTCCCTGCCAGAGTGACGACGAGTACGGACGAAAGCACGGCACCTGCAAGCGCAACTAAAAAAGGGAAATCTCCAAGGACAGACGGAAAGAAGATCATCGAAACAACGACAAAGAAATACGCACCTGCATTGATGCCAAGTGTACTTGCGGACGCCAACGGGTTGTTCGTCAACGTCTGTAATATCGCACCCGCCACAGCGAGCGCCCCGCCTGCTAAAATACCGATTGCCAGACGCGGTAGCCGGAGGGAAAGCACGATATCTTGAATGCGCCCCTCCACCCAAACCTCCTTCAAAAGTTGGGAAACTGTGTAATCAGCTTGACCTTGCGTCAGATGGATGAAAGATAAAACGAACAACAGGAAAAGACCGATGATCATAACGAACAACGATTTTTTCCCTGAAGCCTTTCCCGCCATTATTTATTGACCATCGTATCGACGATTTGATTCAACAAAGTTTCGGCTGACAGCGGACCTCCATACAACCAAGTATCCTCGCCGAGGTTAAATAGTCGGTCTTCTTTTACGAAATTTAAGTTTTTCCAAACAGCATTATCTTTCAATTGCTTTTCGTATACATTGTCTTCTTCCTGCACCGTATACAAATAGTTTGCATCTTCGTACTTCGTCAACCCTTCGACATTGAATGTGCTCGATCCGAATACTTCAAACTGATCCGGCACGTGTACGTTTTTCAAGCCGATCTTCTCAAGGATTTGAGAAGCCATGGAGTTCGGTGTGAACACCCGAATTTCCGGCGCTTGAGGACCTGTGTAAGCGAGCGTCAAGATGACATCCTTCGTCTTCAGGTCAGCTTTCTCGATTTCAGCTTTCGCCTCCTCGTATTTCTCATCTAAGTGCGCCAACACTTTTTCAGCTTCATCCGTCTTGTCTACAGCCTTCGCGATTTCATTGAATGTCGTCGTCATTTCCTTATACAAGTCAATGGACTCGTCTTCGGGATATGGATTGAAGATGACTGTCGGAGCAATTTTCTCCAAATCTTTCAGCATCGCATCGTGACGGAAGCTGACACCGATGATCAAATCCGGCTCAAGCGCAGCGATCGCTTCTAAATTCGGTTCTTGTCTTCCACCTACATCAGCGACATCAGCGCTCAATTCAGCGTCGATATTCACCCAGTTATGGTATTCCTGGATATCCGCCATTCCCGCAGGCTGCATGCCGAGTGCCAGCAGATCTTCCGCATACGTCCACTCGAGGACGACGACTTTCTTAGCAGGCTTATCAAGCGTCACTTCGCCGTTCGAACCTACGATCGTAACACTGTTTTCAGACGTCTCGCCGCCTGCGCCTTTATCTTCCGTTTTCTTCGATGAACAACCGGCCACCAAAATCACACTGAGAGCCAGCAATAAGAATGCTTTCATATATCTATTCATGTTTTACCTCCACGTTGATAATCGTTATCAATTAGTAGTGTAATCTTTTGGTCCGTCATTTGTAAAGTGTTTTCAAGAAATTAATGATTATCATTCTCAATTGGTTGGGATTATGATATGCTTCTTAGTAATAAGTTCATTCCTTTTAGGATAAATGAAACGGAGGCATTCTAGTATGCACCCTACTATAAATACAAAAGACCTTTCTATCGGTTATGAAGATCGTCTTCTTTTCGAGAATTTGAATTTGGCAATTCCTCGTGGCGAGATTACCGTCTTCGTCGGCAGCAATGGTTGCGGTAAGTCCACATTGCTCCGTTCAATCGCCCGTTTATTGAAGCCTTCGGACGGCTCCGTCTTGCTGGAAGGGAAAGATATTCATTCCATGTCTTCTCGCAGTGTCGCGAAGAAGATGGGCATCCTTCCCCAAGGTCCCGTCTCACCTGAAGGATTGACGGTTCACGACCTCGTTAAACAAGGACGGTATCCTCACCAATCATGGCTTTCCCGCTGGACAGCGGAAGATACGAAAAAGGTCGAGGCAGCGATGGAGGCGACGAAAATTAGCGACCTTCGTGACCAGGCGATCGATACTTTATCCGGTGGCCAGCGCCAGCGTACGTGGATTGCGATGACACTTGCCCAAGATACTGACGTCATTCTGTTGGATGAGCCTACGACATATCTAGACATGACGCACCAAATCGAAATTTTGGACCTCTTGTTTGAGTTGAATGAACAAAAAGGCCGCACAATCGTCATGGTGCTCCATGATCTGAATTTGGCTTCCCGTTATGCCCATAATATTGTCGCTATTAAAGACGGCGGTGTTTATTCGCAAGGCAGACCTGAGAATATCATCACTTGCGATCTCGTCCGCGCGGTTTTCGGCATGGAATGTCAAGTGTCGACGGATCCCCTTTTCGGAACGCCGCATTGCGTTCCATACGGTCGTGGACGCTGCGTCGTGCAGGAAGTAAGGAGCAATACAGGTGCCTAAGCTGAACGACGAGCACATTGCATCATTTGAACGATTTGGCGTGTTTCTGAACAGGCAGCCTGATGCATTCACGAACGTCCATGCAATCTTGTCGGAAACGGCCGGTACTGAATTATTTTCGGAGATTCAAACGTTAACCAACGCGCCGACAGATGCCGTGGCGGCTTCCATTTATATGAGGAGGCACGGATTCTTCATTACGGGCCTCTTCCATATGCTCAGCAATTCCAACTTGCTCTTTACCGGCAAGTTGGAGGACGTCTCTTTATTCATCGAAAACGGGACAATCCAGTTTACCATCCCGCCTGATTCTTTCGAGGGTGTCCAAGACCGGCACGAAGCGGTTTGTTTCATTCTCGAGCAATACGGACATCCAGTCGTCGAATATATGAGCAAGCGCGCGCATGTTTCCAAGCTGATCCTATGGGAGAATGTATGGGGCTATGTGCTATGGATGTACTCCATGCTTCTTAACGAAGAGTGCCCCTCGGCACAAAGCGACCTCGATTTCTTATTGGATAATGAAACATGGAAGCCGCATATGAGGCGCTCGCCCTTTAAACAGTATTTGCAGAATGAAGAGCCACTTGCCGCCATGGCAAACTACAAACGGACGACTTGCTGCCTATTAAAGGAACTGCCAGATACGGAGAAATGTCCGTATTGTCCGTTAAACAGAACATAAAACAGCCTACCCGCATCGATTTTCCGGTACGTTTAGGCTGTTTTTTATTGTTTCTCATGATGATTACCTAGGCTTGGTCATCTTCCAACTGTAATAACGCCTTTGTGAACTGTTTGAAATCGTCTATATGTTTATTTAGAATTGATTCTAAAATATCAAGTTCTAAAGCTTGATAATCATGAACAACGATGTTGCGGAAGCCAACCATATTCATTAGGGTTTTTGCAAGGCTTGCTTCAATTAAACCTGCTTCATGTAATAGCTTAAATGCTTCGCGACTCGTTTTTGGAACTCCTAATTTACGTTCACTTACTACATGCATAGCCAAGTCAATGCTTGCCTCACAAGCACGTTGAATGTTCAAAACGATACTATCTTGCTTTGTGAAATCTCTTAAATTTTCCGGGTTACCTTCATACACTTCATGAATTCGTTTCAAACAGCGTTCAATCATTGTCGTTTTATTTATAATGACATCATTCATCCCCAAACACACTTCCCCTTTCTTTAATGTCATTAATTATTACCGCACGTTGCTCATTTAAAGTTGCATACATACTAAATGCTCTCATTCTTTGACGGATAAATTCATTTTCATCCTGTATATAGATTGGAATACCTTGTGCAAAGATTTGCATCGTAAAAACCGTATCAATTTCTTTAATATCAACTAAATCTACTTCTCGCTCACCAATTAAGGCAAGTTCATTTGTTAGAAGAAAACGATCATAAGATGATAGTTGCTTATTACTGAAATAAGCAAGATCGATATCACTCTCTTCACGTACAGAACCTTTTGCAAAAGAGCCAAAGAGGATAATGAAAGCAGGATTGACTTCGTGCTTTACCTTTTTAATAAGTTGTTCTTTTATTTCATTTGTTAGCAAGCGTATCACCCCTTATCAATAGTATAAGTGTTTATGTAAAAAACTGCACTACGCTCAAATTATTGAGATGTGACAAGTAATGCCCACCTAACAAATATTCACACGAAAAAAACAGCCCACTCGCACCGACTCTTCCGGTGCGTGCAGGCTGCTTTTTATTGTTCCATCTGTTTCGCCAAAAAATGTGCTGCAGTTTCTGCTGCTTTTTGTTCGGCTTCTCCGATGAAATGTACTTTCGATAATAAATAGACGGCGCCAATTGTGTCTCCGCCCGCTACAATTGGAGCGATGCAGTAGGATTTCACTTGCTCGACTTGTCCAGGGACCCATTCTACTGCTTTTTCAAGTTTTTCCGTAACGATGGTGCGGCCCTTTAAAATATCTTCCACGTCCGGAGCCAATTGGCGATTCAAATAATCTTTTTTCGATAATCCGGATACGGCGATCATTTCATCCCTGTCACTGATCAGGGCGGGTGTTCCGAGGGTTTCGTATAGTGTTTCTGCGTACTCTTTCGCAAATTGACCGAGCTCGGAAATAGGGGAATATTTCTTTAGGATTACCTCGCCATCCCTGTCGGTGAAGATTTCAAGCGGGTCCCCTTCGCGTATGCGAAGCGTCCGTCTGATCTCTTTCGGGATGACCACCCTCCCCAGATCATCAATTCTGCGCACGATTCCTGTTGCTTTCATGCATGATGCCTCACTTTCCAAAAATTAAAACCGTTTTCCGTTCGGATATAGTATGCATCATGCTTGGACATTTTATGCAATAGTTCCTTTAGACGGAATCTGTGGAAACGGACTCTTTGATAGACGAATGCAGAATCCTCATCATCTCCTCAAGAACGTCAAATTCCGTCTTTTTGCCTGTATGGCGCTCATCAACCGTTATGATAAGCCTGCCGTCTTCCATCGTAAAGCCGACAGCACGGCCGAATTCCATGGAGTCGGAAACAATTTTTGCTCCATCCGTCTTCGCCGTACCTTCTTCAGTTAGGCGGATTTCAATGACAGAACGTTGTTTTTTAATCGATTCGACACCCGCCATGCGACCCCATGCCTTTATCCTTCCGACACGAAGCAACAGGTCGGCCTCAAGCGGCAAGTCACCGAACCGGTCGGTCATCTCATCGACGAGCTCGGAGTAATCCTCCTCGCTTTCGATTGCTTTCACCCGTTTATACATTTGGATCTTCTGGAATCCGTCTTTAATATACGAATCCGGTAAATAGGCATTAATTGGCAAGGAAATTTCAACATCCTGAATTTCGGATTTTACGATGCCCGTCTGTTTCTCCTCAATTGCCTCTTGTAACATTTGTGAGTACAGATCAAAACCGACAGAGTCGATGAAGCCGTGCTGCTGGGAGCCAAGCAAGTTCCCCGCTCCACGGATCGACAAGTCCCGCATCGCGATTTTGAACCCAGATCCAAGCTCCGTAAATTCTTTGATTGCCTGCAGTCGGTTTTCCGCCACTTCTGTCAGCACTTTGTCACGCTGATAGAGGAAGTAGCCGTATGCAACACGGTTAGACCGGCCGACTCGTCCGCGCAGCTGATACAGCTGGGATAAGCCCATGCGGTCAGCATCATGGACGATGAGCGTGTTGACATTCGGAATATCGATTCCCGTCTCGATGATTGTCGTCGTCACAAGGACGTCGTATTCGCCTTCCAGGAAACTTAGAATTACGGATTCAAGAGTCGACTCATTCATTTGCCCGTGCGCAAAGGCGACACGCGCTTCCGGGACTAGCTGCTTGATTTCATCGACTTTGCGCGTCATGTCTTCGACGCGGTTATATAGATAGAACACTTGGCCACCACGTCCCAGCTCGCGCTCAATCGCTTCCCTGACAAGACCGAAGTTATGCTCCATGACATATGTCTGGACCGGGAAACGGTTCGCTGGAGGCGTTTCGATGACGGACAAATCCCGGACGCCGAGCATCGACATATGCAACGTCCTTGGTATCGGCGTCGCCGTCAATGTAAGGACGTCCACATTCGTTTTCAGCTGCTTGAGCTTTTCCTTATGCGTCACGCCAAACCGCTGCTCTTCATCGACGATGAGCAAGCCGAGATCTTTATACGCGACGTCCTTAGAAAGGAGGCGGTGGGTACCGACGACAATGTCAATCGTACCTGCCTTCAACCCTTTCAACGTTTCCGTCTGCTCTTTCCGCGTACGGAAGCGGTTCAATAAAGACACTTCCACCGGAAATCCGGAGAACCGTTCCTTCATCGTTTCGTAATGCTGTTGGGCAAGAATCGTTGTTGGAACGAGGAACGCGACTTGCTTGCCATCCGCGACTGCCTTGAACGCTGCACGAATCGCCACTTCCGTCTTCCCATATCCGACATCGCCGCAAAGAAGCCGATCCATCGGACGCTCTCTCTCCATATCCCGTTTTACTTCCTCGATGGAACGCAACTGATCTTCCGTCTCGTCGTATGGGAATGCATTTTCAAAGGAACGCATTAGATCATCATCTTGCGAGAATGCAAACCCTTTTTCAGCCTCGCGCTGCGCATAGAGCTTGATCAGATCGTCCGCAATATCCTTGACTGCGGATGACACCTTGCTTTTTGTCTTTTTCCATTCCGCACCCCCGAGTTTATGGAGTTTCGGCTCCCTCTCCCCGGACGCGACGTATTTCTGAATCAAGTCGATTTGGTCCGCAGGGACGAAAAGTTTATCCTCCCCACGATAGCGGATATCCAGATAGTCTTTATGGACGCCGCCCACTTCGAGTGTCACAACGCCATAATACTTACCGATTCCGTGATGGACGTGGACGATATGGTCGCCAGGTTTGATTTCCGAATAGCTTTTGATGCGCTCTGCGTTTGTCATTTTTTGAGGACGGGCTTTCCGCTTCGGTTTCCCTTTGAACAGCTCCGCGTCCGTAATGACCGCTAGACGTTGAAAAGGCAATTCGAATCCTGCGGACAGATCCCCTTCGATGATTGAAATCGTTCCCGCGCCTGTCGGCTTGCCGCTCACTGCCGCATCCATCTCATAGTCTCTAAGAATCGATTGGACCTTCGCCATCCGTTCTTTCCCATCAGCAACGATAAAGATATTGTATTTTCCTTGCTGCCAACGATCCATTTCATTTTTCAACAAGTTCATCTGCCCATGAAATTCCTGCATCGGTTTGCAAGAGAACGAGACCGTTTTCTTTAGGACGATACCCGGCACAGCTCTTACAAACAATGATAAGTATGATTTGGGCTGATCGAGCATTTTATGCATCTCTTCGAATGAAAACGAGATTTTCGCGTCATGGACGATTTTTCCTTCCTCAAGAAGCGTCAGAAACCATTCCTTCTCTTCACTTTCAAGAGAGGAAGACACTTCAAGGATCCGTCCGATTTCGTCGAATAGAACAATGCCATCTTCGGGAAAATAATCACCAAGATAGGATGGGACACGGTCTGAAAACGATACATGCTTCATCATCCCTTCCGGCGTGATGCCGTCTCGCAAAAGCCCGATATCCCGGGTTATATTCACCGTAAGGGATTCTTTTGCCTCTTCATTTTTCATCCGCTTCAGGCTTGTACGAAGGGCGTCCTCTAAGTTCGAGGCGATATGAGATAATTCCGTGGCGTCCCAAACATGTTCCGTTGCAGGAAGGATTGTCACTTCTGTCAGTTTATCGGTTGAGCGCTGATCTTCCGCAGAGAACATGCGGATGGAGTCGACATCCGTGTCAAACAGCTCAATTCGGATCGGGTTTTCCATATTCAATGGATACACGTCCAAAATGCCGCCCCTCAGAGCGAAATCGCCCGGTGCGGTTACCATCTCCTGTCTCCCATAGCCCATTTCCACAAGCTTCCGGATGCATTCGTCCACATCAATGCTGTCATCCAAATGGACGGACAAGGAATTTTCGAGCCATCTCTCTTTCGGAGGAAGTAGTTTCTTCATTCCCGCGACAGGCGTAATATAGATTCCTTTGCCGATGCGCGCCATATGATCGAGCGTATCTATTCGGTTTGCGCGCAGTTCATAACTGGACACAGAAAAATCGGCAGCGATCAATTCCTCTGCCGGATACAAATGAACGAGTGAGTCGCCGAGCATCTTCACAAGGTCTTCGTATGTACGTTGTGCTTGCAGCATGTTGGGAGTGATGATCAGGATCGGCTTCTCAGCTGACTGCTGGACAGTCTTGAAAAAGACGGCCTTTGCGCCACCCGATAGCCCCGCCAGCAATTGGCGGTCCTGTCCTGTTTTTAACTCCTCAACAACTTTAGTAATCTCTTTGTCTTGTAGAAATAAATCTATGAGCGCATCCAATGATTATTTTCCTCGCTTTGCAGTAAATAAAATGAAGTGAAAAAAGCTTTGCGCGCTCGATACGCCAAAGCAGAAAATTCTATTGCAGCCATTTCCGTAATGCATAGTAATCAGGATTCATTCGCAGCGACTGTTCACATTGCTCACAAATGCAACGCACCGTCATTGAACCATTCTCATCATATTCTAGAAAGTGGTCGCCTTGCCCATCTTCCGCCTTTTTAAGTTCCCGGAGGATCTCTTCGGCAGAAGCTAGTGGGATGCTGCCGACCTCTGTGTTGCAATGCCTGCATGAATAACGAACGTCATTCGGTTTCATCGGTTTCATCGACCCCTTTTTAACAAAGTATAGGCTAGGGAGCCGGTGATTATTCCTTATGAACCATTATAGTTATTCATTACATCTAAAAACGGCCTGTTAAGCCAGTCCATACAGGCAGAAGCACTTTTATCAACCATCTCGTCAATAAGTGGCTGTTCTTCCTTGCTGAATGGGGAAAGTACATAGTCGGCCACTTTCATGCCGCCTGTCGGACGACCGATTCCGATGCGAATCCTGTTGAAGGAATCCGAGCCAAGATGGGCAATTAACGATTTCATGCCGTTATGGCCGCCGGCACTTCCTTTTTGGCGCAGCCGTAATTTGCCTGGAATGAGGTCAAGGTCATCGTATAGTACAACGATGTCATCGAGTTCCACATTGTAGTAATCCATGAGAGGACCGACACATTCCCCGGATAGATTCATATATGTCAAAGGTTTGACGAGCATCACTTTTCCTTCCGGACGGTGGATGATCGTATAAGCGCCATTGAATTTCAATTGCATGGCAGGCGCGTCAAGTCGACGGGCCAATTCATCGATAGCATGGAATCCGACGTTATGCCGAGTCTTCTCATATTGCTTCCCCGGGTTTCCGAGGCCGATTATCATTTTCATAAGGCGTATCTTCCTTTTGAATTAATTAGAAAAAGGGCGCACGCTTTGCACGTGCGCTCCAACTGCTGCTTATTATTCTTCCTCTTTACCACCGATGACTTCCGGTTCTGCATCCGCAGCACCAGTATCAGCTTCAAGCTCTTCCATTTCCGCTTCTGAACGTGGAGCGGAGATAAGAACGAGTGCGTACTCATCATCAGAAAGTATTTCAAACTTAGATTTCGCACGTACGTCTGCAACTGTCATCGTGTCGCCGATTTGCATCTCGGAAATATCAACTTCAAACGACTCCGGAATATCCGAAGGTTTGACTTTGATCGTCACTTCGCGGTTCGGCTGCTGTACGACGCCGCCTTCCTTCTCGCCGATGGAGTTGCCGACAAGATGTACCGTAACGTCGACTTCAAGCTCTTCTGCCATATCAATTGCGAGGAAGTCCGCGTGGCGGATATCGCCTATTAAAGCATCCTCTTGGAAATCATTTAAAACGACGTTCAATTGCTTGCCATCTACTTCGAGCTTGAGAACACCATTGCGTCCGACTTCCCGCAATGTTTTCAGTAAATCGCTCTCTTTTACGGCAATCGGTGTAGATTCTGTATTATATCCATAAACGACTGATGGGATGAACCCTTCATTTCTAAGTGCTGTTAATGCTGATCTCGTTTTCACTTCTCTTGATTTCGACTGAATTGCTGTACTCATTTGTGTAGTCACCTTTCTTAAAAAAAAGTTATTCTATCTCTTGAAATACCCAAAATCAGACGACATGAAACTAACTGGCTTGCTTATTCAAACAATGTACTGACAGATTTCTTTTCAAATACCCGGATAACTGCTTCACCCAAAAGCTTTGCAATCGATAATTGCTTGATTTTTGGGGATCTTTTGCTTTCCGGCAGTTCGATCGAATTCGTAATGATCAATTCCTTGATTTGGGAATTGTCGATTCTTTCGATGGCAGGGCCGGATAATACCGGATGCGTACAGCAAGCGTACACTTCCTTCGCGCCACTCTCGATGATCGCGTTCGCTGCGATTGTAATCGTTCCGGCAGTATCGATGATATCGTCGATCAAAATAGCTGTTTTCCCTTCGACGTTCCCTACGATGCTCATCACTTCGGCAACATTTGGACGTGGACGGCGTTTGTCAATGATGGCGATTGGTGCTTTCATACGATCCGCCATCTTCCGTGCCCGTGTTACTCCGCCATGATCTGGAGAGACGATGACAAGCTCGTTGCCCTCCAAGCCTTTTCCTTTGAAGTATTCCGTCAAAATCGGTTCTGCTACGAGATGGTCGATCGGAATATCAAAGAAGCCTTGGATTTGCGGTGCATGCAAATCAATAGCAATTACGCGGTCAGCACCTGCTTTTTCAAGCAAGTTGGCCACAAGCTTCGCCGTGATCGGTTCACGGGAACGCGCTTTACGGTCTTGACGTGCATAACCATAGTAAGGCATAACTACATTGATTGTACGGGCTGATGCGCGCATCAATGCATCAATCATGATAAGGAGCTCCATTAGGTTATCATTGACTGGATAGGAGGTTGATTGGATGACAAAAACATCGCAACCCCGGATACTTTCTTCGATATTGATTTGAATTTCTCCATCGCTAAAGCGCTTGACAGAGCACTTGCCAAGTGGGCGTCCAATCTCGTCCGCTACTTCTCGTGCAAGTGATTCGTTGGAATTTAAAGAGAATATCTTCAGTTTATCATTAGGATAATGATTAGCCATCATGGTCCCCCTGGTTAGTTAAGATTTAATTTTGTTGCGTATCCTTCTTTATTCTCCTGGCGCGCGCGTCCAATTGCAAGTGAACTTTCTGGCACATCTTTTGTAATCGTCGATCCGGCCGCTACATAAGCGCCTTTTCCAATTTTTACAGGTGCGACCAAATTGGAGTTGCAACCGACAAATGCATCATTTTCAATTGTTGTCGTATGTTTGTTTTTACCATCGTAATTCACTGTGATCGTTCCGCAGCCGATGTTGACATGAGTGCCGACTTCCGCATCACCGATATAGCTGAGGTGGGAAACCTTGCTGCCTTCTCCCAGCCTTGATTTCTTAATTTCGACAAAATTGCCGATTTTCACATTGTCGCTGAGTCTGGAATCCGGACGGATATGTGCGAACGGGCCAACTGTTGTACCGGACCCGATGATGCTGTCCCGTACAACTGACGAATGGATAGTTGTGGACTCGCCAATCTCACTGTTGGCGATATGGCTATTCGGTCCAATGATACACTTTTCCCCGATGACCGTCTGTCCCTCGATCATCGTACCTGGTTGAAGAACTGCATCCCGACCAATTTTGGCATCTGCGCTAATATACGTGCTGCCTGGATCGATAATTGTAACGCCATTCCGCATATGGGATTCCGCAATCCTTCGGCGCATCACTTTTTCCGCTTCCGAGAGGATGACCCTGTCGTTGATACCGATCGTTTCGCTGAATTCATCGGTTACATAAGCGGATATCAATGCCTGTTGTTCAGCCTTCAGGATGCCGATGACGTCAGGAAGATAGTATTCGCCTTGCGCGTTATCATTCTTCACCTTTTTCAAAGCCTCGAACAGTGCACGGTTGTCAAAGCAGTACGTTCCCGTATTGATTTCGGTCACTTCCCGCTCCTGTGGTGATGCATCCTTATGTTCGACGTTTCGAAGGACATTTCCGTCTTCGTCCCGAATGATGCGGCCGTAGCCTGTTGGGTCGTCGGCATGCGCGGTCAGGATTGTCGCTTTCGCCTTCGTGTCGGAGTGGTGCGCAATCAGTGCTTGCATCGTTTCCGATTTGATGAGCGGTGTGTCTCCGCAGACGACGAGCGTAATCCCTTCGAGTTCGCCTAGCCGATCTTCCGCCTGCTGAACTGCATGTGCTGTGCCGAGCTGTTCTGCCTGAAGGGCATATTCGCTCTTGGCACCAAGTGTTTCTTCTACCATTTCTGCCCCGTGGCCGACAATCGTTACGATTTTATCCGCGCCGATTCCAAGGATATGGTCGACAACGTGTTCGACCATCGGTTTTCCACAGACAGGATGCAATACTTTATATAAATCGGACTTCATCCGCGTCCCTTGCCCTGCAGCTAGGACGATGGCATATGTATTCGTCATTTGCTGGCCTCCATCCATTATTTCATTATTGACTATAGCCGAAAATAGTATAAATTTCAACTATACCCTCTTGACAACGCGATGTAATTCTTTTAATATTATTCTTTTCTTTTTTATTCCAATCAAAAAAGCACAAAACCGGAGAACATCTCTTGGTTCCGTGCTTCTTTTAAATTCCATAAACTTATGCTCCGGCTTCTTCTAGGATTCCTTTTTCCTCGACCATATGATAAGCGGTAAGGACTGCATCTTGGACTTTCATCCTTGCCGATGTATTGATGGGGTGTGCAACGTCGCGGAATTCTCCATCCGGCGTACGTTTGCTTGGCATCGCAACAAACAATCCGTCATTCCCCTCAATGACACGGATGTCGTGTACAACAAATTCACCGTCCAATGTAATCGAAGCGATTGCCCTCATTCGACCTTCCGTCTCAACCTTCCTCAGCCTTACATCCGTCACTTCCATTATTTCCCCACTCCCTTTGTTGTTTTTGTCTATAAATTGGCTCAACGATTATATTCAACAAAAGTAAGCTTTTCCCTTTTATTTTTTCGAAGTTTTTCTAAAAAACTTTTTTAGGTACATAAAAAATGACGGCCTGCTCTTATTTCGAGCGGGCCGTCACTATTATTTATTCACCGGCGAGGGCGATGACTTCGATTTCTACTGATGCGTCTTTCGGTAATCTTGCCACTTCCACTGTTGAACGTGCAGGAGTATGTGCTCCGAAATGTTGTGCATATACGTCGTTCAAAGCTGCAAATTGGTTCATGTCCTTGATGAACACTGTCGCCTTGATGACTTGATCAAGGGAAGAGCCTGCCTCTTCCAATACAGCTTTCAAGTTTGCGAAAACTTGGTTCGTCTGCTCTTCAATCGTTCCTTCGACGAGCAGTCCGTCCGGTGTCATCGGAAGTTGTCCGGATGTATAGACCAATCCATTTACTTGCACTGCTTGTGCGTAGGGTCCGATTGCTTTCGGAGCATTATCTGTTGCTACGTAATTCATGTCGTTTTTCCACCCTTCTTGAAATAGTTTCCTTCTTCAAGTTCGATTGTGCGGTCCTTCTCATTCACTGCGCGAAGCTTGACCAAGGATAGATAGTCCTCAACAAGCACTTCCTCGGTATGCTCCGCCTCTACAAGGACAGCGGCTCCTGCAAGTTCACAGTCAAATTCCTCGAGTAGATTCTTCATGCCCGCCATCGTTCCGCCCGCTTTCATGAAGTCGTCGGTGATCAAGACTCTTCTCCCGCTCTTCATGCTTCTTTTTGATAATACCATCGTCTGGATGCGGCGCGTGGAACCGGACACATAATTGATGCTGACCGTCGAACCTTCCGTCACTTTACTGTCCCTTCGGACGATGACGACAGGAACATTCAAATGGCGGGCTATCGCATGGGCGATAGAAATGCCTTTTGTAGCGACCGTCATAATTACGTCGATCTCCGTTTCCGCGAATGCAGATGCAAAGACTTTTCCGATCCGGTCCATTATTTTGGGATCCCCTAAAAAATCCGTCATGTATAAATAGCCGCCAGGCAACAGCCGATCCGATCGACCAAGGCTTTCCTTTATGATGGCCATCACTTCACGGACTTCCGTTTCGGAGACTTGCGGAATGTATTTCACGCCACCTGCCGCACCCGATACTGTCATCAATTTTCCTGTCCCATTCTCTTCGAACGTTTCTTTGATAATTGCCAAGTCTTCACTGATCGATGACTTTGCAGCATGATAACGTTCGGAGAAGAAAGTAAGCGGTATGAGTGTATGCGGATTATCCAATAGGTGACGCGTCATATCAACGAGTCTTCCGCTTCTTTTCCACTTCATGAGTAACAACCCCTAAACCCGAATGTTTTATTCGACATTATCATAATTGTACGCCTTTAATCAAGCAGAAAACGTTCACCTGTCATTCTGACAGCATGGACTTCCTTACAGAAGCCTTTTAATCCATTGTAAATTCGCGATACTCTCGCCTCTTGCCTGACAAACCCAAAAACGGTCGGTCCGCTTCCGCTCATCAATACCGCGTCTGCCCCGAACTGTTCCATTTTTTCTTTCAGGACGACGACCTGTGGATGCAACTTCATTGTCACTGGCTCCAAAACATTGCCCAAGGAAGCGCACATTTTAGTGTAGTCCCCTGAATGTAAGGCTTCGAGCATACCGGTCGTGTCGGGATGCTGAATGGAGTTGACGTCGAGATTGCGGTAGATGTCTGCTGTTGAAACGGAAATTGAAGGCTTCGCCAGAATGACCCAACAGTTGGGGGGTGCCGGCAAATGCTCTATCTGTTCCCCGCGACCTTTCGCAAGCGCTGTTCCTCCGTGCACGCAGAAAGAGACGTCCGAGCCGATCTTTGAACCAATTTCCGCTAACTCATCTGCACTTAGCTGTAATTTCCATAGCCGGTTCAGTCCGCGCAATGTTGCCGCTGCATCAGAACTGCCTCCAGCAAGACCTGCAGCAACAGGTATTTTTTTGTCGAGCGTTATTTCAACCCCGTCGCGGATGCCGTATTTCCGTCTAAGCAGGTCCGCCGCCTGATAGGCCAGATTTTTCCGGTCATTCGGCACAAACCGCTCGGAGACTTTCATGTTGATATGCCCATCATTCGAAGGGCGAAGCCAGACACGGTCAGCTAAGTCGACTGTCGTCATAATCATTTCCACTTCATGAAAACCGTCGGGGCGTTTATGTAGGACATCGAGTGTCAGGTTGATTTTTGCAGGTGCTTTCTCATATAACATCCAGCCCCCTCCATTCCAAGCTTGTCATTGTTCCCTATTTTACCATAGGGAGATTGGATTGCACCCCGAAACTTTTCATTGATTTGTGAAATGAAGAAAAGAGCTGCACGGCGTCTATAACGACAACCATGCAGCTCCTCCTTTGTCAGTCGTACGTGAGATGGGTGGAACTTAGCTGTCGTTCCTTTTTTCCGCTACTCCACGCTCAGCCATTTGAATGGCATGCTTCACCATATTACCAGCGTCACGTGATTTAATGCCTCCCCAACCTTCCCGCTGAACAACATCGTAAAAGCCAAGCTCTTTCGCAATTTCTTCCTTCAAGTGCTCAGACATTATACTCCGTCTTCTTGCCATTAGGTTTTCCTCCTTTTCGACTGACAATTCTAGTATGGGCATTGGCAATAAAAAAACACCTATGCGTCTCCGTTAAAGGATGCATAGGTGTTTTTAAATAAAAACAATACATGATTGCTATAAAAAACTATTTGACGATGAACTCAGTGGCGTCTCCGTCATCCAGAACTGTTATTTCGACTGCTTCAGTCAAAATATCCGCGTAGCTGTAAGACACCCTTTCAAAAGCATTCTCATCCTGGTCCAGTTCAACAACAAAAACTGCCCGATACGTCTCACGAAGGACTCCGGCACGTTCGATCGTTTTCTTACGGCCGCCGTTTGCTCTTAAGTGCAAACGTTTCCCCAAATGAGCATCCAATGACTTCTTAATGTCCGCTAATGTTTTTGGCACGTCGCTTACACCTCACTGGATACTAGTATAACACTTTTAAAAAGTTCTGTCAATTAAAAGAAGAATTTTATCAGTAAAACGTTGTCGTTGTCAATTCTTTTTTTGCTTTTTTCAATTGTTTAGACAGCGAAACACCCTGTTGTCACTGTTTTTTGAAATCCGCATACAAGGCATTCGACAACTCTCCGAACTCCTTAATGGATAGCGTCTCGCCTCTTCTGCCCGGATCCATACCAATCCGCTCAAATGCCTCAAGAATCTGCTCCTTCTTCGCCTTCCCATCAGGCAAGGAGGATTGCAAGTTGTTCAGCAGTGTTTTTCTCCGCTGTACGAATGAACCTCTTGCCACCTTGAACAGGAAGTCCTCGTCTTTCACTTCCACTGGAGGCCCCGCTTTTTTTGTCAGATTCAAAACCGCTGATTCGACATTCGGCTGCGGGATGAATACCGTTTTCGGCACAATCATCGCAACTTCGGCATCCATGTAATATTGGACCGCGATCGATAAGGATCCGTATGCTTTCGTACTTGGGGATGCCGTAATGCGGTCCGCCACTTCTTTTTGCATCATGATCACCATGCCGCGTATCGGAACTTTTCCTAGTAAAAACTTCATGATGATTGGCGTCGTCACGTAATAAGGGAGATTTGCTACGACGACAATATCGTCAAATCCGCTGAATTGCTCCTCGATGATCTTTTTCAAATCCGCTTCCAGGACATCCTGGTTGATGATGGTGACATTATCATACGGCGATAACGTATCTTCCAGCACAGGAAGCAGACGGCCGTCAATTTCAAATGCAACGACCTTTCTCGCAGTTCTCGCAAGGTGCTCCGTCAAAGCCCCGATGCCCGGACCAATCTCGATGACACCCGTCTTATCGGTCAAGCCGGCATGCGATACGATATTACGTAAAATATTCGGGTCTATCAAAAAATTTTGACCTAAGCTCTTTTTGAATGAAAACCCGTGCTTCTCCAATATTTCCTTTGTTCTTATAGGTGTTGCTATATCCCTATTCATGGCCATCCTCCTCGTGCAGGACTTTTAATGCCTCCATTAATTGATGTTGCCCAATCCGGAACATTTCAAGTCTCTTTTTCAAACCTTTACCGTTCACTTGTCCAATTTGCAGTATTTCGCTTAGCTGATCGCGCCGTTTTTTTGCGTCGGGATGTCCAACAAGCCTTGCCTCCAACAGGACCCGGAGAGGGATCTCCTCAACGGGTTGTACATCGACGGAGTAGACGGCCCCAAGAGCTTTTTGGATGTCCTCATCCTTCGCATGCTCAATGCCAAGTCCTTGCCCATTCTTGGCAATTGTTTTCGCTTTCTGCAAAAAGGCATGTTTGACGCCTGGAATCCGTTCTTCGATGATGGAACGGATTCTTTTGCCCGGGAAGTCGGGATCGGTAAATACGATGACTCCTCGCGTTTCCTGGGCGTGCTTGATTTTATTCAATGTCTTTTCATCGATTGCCGATCCATTCGTTTCGATTGTGTCGGCGCCTGTTGCCCTCTTGATGGCAATCGTGTCGGATTTGCCTTCGACGACGATGATCTCCTTAATGTTCACTATGACCCTCATTTCGTTACGTTACGTTTGTTTAATTTTACGCGTCAAAGCAGTCGTTGTACAGTCAATCGAACAACGATGGGTTTGATCTGCCGCCACTACGTAAAGATGAAAAAACCGCGGGACTGGTTAAGTCCCACGGATCGATGTGGAAAAACATGACTACTATTGGAATTAGTCGATCACTTTGACTTTCACGGTACGACGGCCGAAATTGTACGCTGCCGTCTTTGTAGGGACATGAAGGTCAATCCTTTTCCCTTTGATCGCACCGCCAGTATCTCCTGCGATGGCATATCCGTATCCTTCAACCCAGACTTTCGAGCCGAGCGGAATGACACTAGGATCCACCGCAATAACTTTCAGATTCGGATTGGCCTTCAGGTTGATGCCTGTTGCCGTGGTCCCGGTGCAACCGTTACAGTGCGCAGTATAGGCAGTGGCAGTAACATAAAACTCTTTCCCGCCGGAAGGTGCTGCCGAACTGCCGCGAGACACAGCGACATTGGATTTTTTATTGTAGGCGCTTGCCACTACTACTTTGGAACCGACCGCAACAATTTTCTTTTGCGGTTCCTCAATGACTCTTTCACTCAATAACGTACGAGATACTTCCTTGCCATTCTCTTTGACAATTTCAAACTTGCGTTCAACGGATCCCTTCTTGCCTTCTTGGACGACTTTTTCGCGTCCTTTCAACAATTTAGCATCACTTTTCGTTACAACCGCAAAGTTTGTTGGCTCTTCCACTACATCGGTGACCTTTTCTACGCGTACGACTTCAACTATAGAACCTGGCTTCACGAAACCGTCCGCCTCGTGGTTCAGCTTGTCGTTTTCATTCAATTGAATGTTTTCTCTCTTTAAAAAGTCAGCGACCGTAGTCGAAGTTGACCACATTTGTTTCTCTTTTCCGCCATCGATAAGCGTCAATTGGAACGCTTTTTGAACATTGATGTGTAGATTTTCCCCAAGGTTTTCATTCAGATCTGGGGTAACCTTGTCATGATCGGTAAGGTTAATGTCGGCCGCGGCTAAAATATCACCGACGTTCCGATCCGTCGTCCAAATCTTTTTTGTTTCCTTGCCTGTTTGAATCTCTACTTGCTTTGCCTGTTCCCACCTGATCGATAATCCTTCCTCGATCGTGGTATTCACTGAGGGTGTTACTAAATCGTGTTCGGCAACTTCGATATCCCTACTTGCTAGAAGTTGCCCAACTGTATGTTCAGATGTTTTTATTTCAATTTGCTCATCGTTCACTTGTAGTGTGACCGATTTCTTGGATATTTCGTGAAGAACAAGTGAAATGATTGAAACGAATAGCGCAAACACAAAAGTAACAATCGCTATTTGTTTACTCCTCAATGACATCGAGAACAGATTTTTCATGGTGCTTTTTGTCATGAAAAAACTCCTCCTTTATCACTCGGCAAATTATAAAGCTTCCTTTTCGACGTGTCAACCCAATAGGTTATCAACTATCCCCCATGGAATGGATAAAGCCGGTCGGGAAGCTATACAATCACCCTTCGCATTAATTTGGAATACGGAAGATCTTCAACGCATTTTCGGTCGTTCGTTTTGCCACCTCTTCAATCGGAATGTCCTGTAGACGGGCAATTTCCTCCGCCACGAGCGTGACGAGCGCCGGCTCATTCCGTTTTCCACGGTGAGGGTGGGGAGCAAGGTAAGGAGCATCCGTTTCAATTAATAAATGATCCAATGAAATATCGGTTGCAACTTGCTTCGGCATTTTTGCATTTTTAAAGGTGACTGGGCCGCCAAGTGAAATAAGGAAATTCATCTCAATGCATTCTTTCGCAGTCTCAACACTGCCGCCATAGCAATGCATGATGCCGCCCGTAATTCGAGCTTCTTCTTCCTTCAGGATCCTGACGACATCTCCGGTCGCGTCGCGATTGTGGATGATGACGGGAAGATCGACTTTTTGCGCGAGTCGGATCTGCTTCCGGAATAATTCCTGCTGAATATTCTTTGGCGATTTGTCCCAGTAATAGTCCAGACCGGTTTCCCCGATGCCAACGACTTTCGGATGCCCCGCCAGAGATTCAATCCACTCCAGATCCTTGTCAGTACAATCAACAGCGTCTACAGGGTGCCAGCCGATGACAGCGTAAATGAACGGGTATTGCTCAGCTAGCTCCATTGCCTTCTCGATCGTCACCCTGTCGAAGCCGACGACGACCATTTTACTGACACCCGCGTCAAGTGCGCGTTGAATTACTTCTTTTACGTCTTCATTATATTGGTCTGCATTTAAATGAACATGAGTATCGATATACATTGATGTGTCTCTCCTCACAGATTTCATTGTATTTCAATGGATTATGACTTTCGTTACAATATGTTAACAAATTGGTTAAAAGATAAAGACGGCGCCTCTTTAGGAAACGCCGTCTGTTTTTATTCATTTCACTTGTGCACCGTTTTCCAATGTCGGATCGACTGTTGCCAGTTTTAGAATCCCATTGGAACTACCGGCCAATATCATCCCTTGTGACAATTCTCCGCGTAATTTCACCGGTTTTAAATTAGCGACGACGATGACTTTCTCGCCAATCAAAGCTTCCGGTTCATAATGCTCGGCGATGCCTGAGACGACTTGACGCTGTTCGTAGCCCAAGTCGAGTTGAAGCTTCAGCAGCTTGTCTGCTTTCGGGATTTTTTCACATGCAGTCACGGTCGCGACACGTAAATCAACTTTCATGAAGTCGTCAATCGTAATTTCTTCTGCCTCTTCCTCGATTTTTACAGGCTCTTCAACCTGCTTTTCCTGAGGAGCAGTAATTGCCATCTGGTCACGGATATAGACGATTTCCACTTCCGGATCTAGACGTGGGAAAATCGGAACCCCTTTTTCGACAACTTTGGTTCCTTCAGGAATTGCTTTGAAATCTCCTAGTGTTTCCCACGCTAGCAATGTTTCATCCAATCCAAGCTGTTCAATGATTTGAATCGGCGCCTTCGTCATGAACGGTTGCAGGAGCACTGCGATTTGTCGGAGCGATTCAGCAAGATGGGTCATGACAGATGCCAATTTCCCTTTATCCGCTTCGTCTTTTGCAAGAACCCATGGAGACGTTTCATCGACGTATTTATTCGTACGTGAAATAATTGTCCAAAGCTCAGAAAGGACGACACTGAACTGCATTTTCTCCATCGCTGCTTCGTATTTTCCAATCGCAGTTGTTGTGAAGTCACGTAAAACATTATCGAATTCGGTCGCTTCAAGGCTTTCAGTCGGAATGACGCCGTCGAAATATTTATTGATCATGGAAACTGTCCGATTCAATAAGTTTCCAAGGTCATTGGCTAAATCATAATTCGTGCGCTCCACGAATGATTCAGGGGAGAATGTTCCGTCTTGTCCGAACGGCAATTCCCGAAGAAGGAAATAGCGCGTCGCATCCAAGCCATAACGATTCACAAGCATTTCAGGATAGACGACATTCCCTTTTGATTTGGACATTTTGCCGTCCTTCATCATGATGAAACCATGGGCGAACACTTTTTTCGGCAATGGCAAATCAAGAGCCATGAGGAAAATCGGCCAATAGATCGTATGGAAGCGGACGATATCCTTTCCGACAACATGCACGTCAGCCGGCCAATATTTCTTGAATAGCGAATCATCATCTGAGTCGTATCCGAGTGCGGTAATATAGTTCGTCAACGCATCGACCCACACGTAAATGACATGTTTCGGATCTCCAGGCACTTTGATGCCCCAGTCGAATGACATGCGCGATACGGATAAGTCTTCAAGTCCCGGCTTGATGAAGTTGTTGATCATCTCGTTTTTCCGAGATTCTGGCTCGATAAAGGTAGGATTGTCTTCATAGTATTGCAGAAGCCTGTCTGCATACTTCTTCATATTAAAGAAGTATGATTCCTCCGACACCTTCTCCACTGGGCGATGACAATCTGGACAGTTGCCGTCTTCAAGTTGCGCCTCTGTGAAGTAAGATTCACAAGGGACACATTTCCACCCTTCGTACTCACCTTTGTAAATGTCACCGTTATCAAGGAATTTTTTAAAGATCTTTTCGACGGCCGCTTTATGCCGCTCCTCCGTCGTTCTGATGAGGTCATCATATGAAATGTCCATCAGTTTCCAAAGATCGATAGCGATATCCGCGATTTGGTCTACATATTGCTGCGGCGGAAGGCCTTCCTCTTCCGCTTTCTCTTGGATTTTCTGTCCGTGCTCGTCCATTCCCGTTAGGAAATGTACATCAAATCCACGCAATCTTTTATAACGGGCCATCGCATCCGAAGCAACGGTCGTGTAAGCTGTTCCAATATGAAATTTCCCACTCGGGTAATAAATGGGAGTCGTAATATAAAATGTTTTTCGTTGTTCTTCCACCAAAATACCTCCTGTGTTTCAATCTATACTATCCATATTACTTAAATTTCAACAAAAGTGCTATGTAGATACGCAGTAAATCGTCAAATCGCGCATAAACCTCTTGAAATGATCATAAATCGTCAATAATGCACATAATTATGCCTAGCGCCGCATAAACACCCGCAAACGCTCATAAGCCGCTTCAAATGCGCATAAATGCAATGATTTCACGTATTAATCAATTACGCCTCGTTTGCTTGCTGAATTAAGTTAAATTTCCTTATTAATGCTCAATCCATCCACCATTCCCATTTCCCTAAATACAGCCCTGACTAATTACTAAATGCCTCGTCATTACTAAAAATATAAACATCCAAAGTCCTGTTTCCTTCAAATAATCTATTATTCTATACATAGTATTGAGCTAGTTTTATTGACGTTAATTGGAAGACTTGGTATGATACTTGATAGACAAGAGGAATATGTCGAATCTTGCCGAAAATTTAAATCTTTGTAGGAGGAAATCCTTTAATGAAATCTACTGGAATCGTTAGAAAAGTCGACGAGCTTGGACGAGTCGTCATTCCAATCGAACTTCGCCGCACACTTGGCATTGAGCAGAAAGATGCTTTAGAAATCTATGTTGATGACGACAAAATAATCTTAAAGAAATACATGCCGAATATGACTTGTTCAATCACAGGAGAGGTGTCCGACAATAATTTGCAGCTTATTGACGGAAAGCTGATTTTAAGTCCTGATGGTGCTAAACAACTCATTAAAGAGATCGAAGAGAAGATAAAATAATATTATTAAAATGATAATGATTTGAATCCAGAACAAGTACTCGTTCTGGATTTTTATTATACATTCCCGCTCACATGGTACTCCTGATAGACATCCCTTTTTGACATTCCTCTTTCCAATGCCACCAATTTAATTGCTTCCTTCGATGAAACGCCTTCTTTATCCATCACCATTTCCACATGCGAGTGAATACTTATATCCTTCCACCAATTCTCCACTGCTTCCTCAACGTCTTCATTCCCAGCAATAACGATACAAAATTCCCCTCGGATTTCATTAGACCCCGCCCAGTGAACGGCTTCCTCAAGGGTTCCACGGAGAATCTCTTCATACCGCTTCGTCAACTCCCTCGCCAACACAACTTGCCGTGAACCGCCGAATGCTTCGGCAAGTGCTTTGACCGTTTCCTTCAAGCGATGGGGAGCTTCATACAGAAGCAGAGTCTCTTCCTTTTGCTTCAGTTTTTGTAATTGCTCATTGCGCTCCTTTTTCTGCCGGGACAGGAATCCAATAAAAGAGAATGGCTGTGTCTGTAGCCCGGAAGCAACCAATGCACTGATGGCTGCGTTGGCTCCAGGGACCGGAACGACATCAAACCCTTCTTCAATCGCTTTTGCAGCAATGTCATTCCCCGGATCGGATATGCATGGCATCCCTGCATCACTCACTAAGGCGACCGTCTTCCCTTCCGCCAATAAAGAAAGGATTTTCTCTCCACCTTTTTCAAGATTATGCTCATGGTAGCTCATAAGCGGCGTTTTTATCTCGAAGTGGTTGCATAGCCTGATTGTGTTCCTCGTATCTTCCGCCGCTATCATATCCGCTTCCTGCAGGATCCGGATCGCCCGGAATGTCATATCCTCCAAATTGCCGATCGGCGTCCCGACGAGAAACAGCTTTGCTACACCTGCTTCAGCGCTCTTCTGTGATTTCATCGATATGCTGCCCCTTCCTCATATATCGTTCCTTAGCGGAGCGTGTCAATTGCTTGAATTGATACTCTGCCCGCATCGCATCACGCTTCGTTTCATAACTTTCCCGGTAAATGAGACGGACTGGAAGCTTAGCACGCGTGTATTTTGCGCCCTTTCCTTCATTATGAGTACGGATACGCTTTTCCAAATCATTTGTATAGCCTGCATAGTAAGAGCCATCATTGCATTCAAGGACATAGAACAGATGCTCATTCATCTTGTCCATATAATAAAAGCCTCACTTCTTCGGTATACTCCCCGTCTTCACCATATACATAAAGAGGCGGCAATATCTTCAAATCAGGCTTCCCATCTTTTATTCCTTCAATTAACAACGTATTCGCCTCTTTACCTTCTTTCGGATACACGAACCGGATTCTTTTCGGTTCAAGCCTGTTCGCCCGCATCGCTGTCACAATATCCAGCAGCCTGCCCGGCCGGTGAACGAATGCTGCTTTCCCGCCCTGCTTCAACAGCTCACTGGCGGACTGTACGGCTTGTTCTAGGGTCAGACGGATTTCATGCCTTGCAATGGCAACATGTTCTTTCAAGTTTTTCTCACTCGCTTCAATAGCAGGGAAATAAGGTGGATTGCAAGTGACCGTGTCATATTTTTCATAGCCGATTTTCCCTGCAATGCCAATCACATCGTCATTCACAATAGTGATCTGTTCATTCAACTTATTATAGCCAACACTTCTCCGTGCCATATCCGAGAGCTTGTCCTGCAATTCAACTGCAATAATATCAGCATTCGTCCGGGCACTAAGAAAGAGCGGAATGGCTCCGTTGCCTGCGCATAAATCGACAATCTTCCCCGAACGGATCGGTACATATGCAAACTTCGCAAGCAGGACAGCATCGAGCGAAAAAGAAAAGACAGAAGGACTTTGAATGATCCTCAGGTTTTCCGCCAATAGATAGTCCAGTCGTTCATCATCTTTCAATAAATTCTCCATTCGGTTCTCCTCCAATAAATAAAAAAAAGCCGATACCTACATGGTTATAGGATCGGCTCAGCTCAAGCATTCTGTTTGCTCAGGAAGGATAGGCAGAACAAACAATCTTCCCCTTTACGACTGCTTCCGTAATGGACATTGCAGACGTGATATCCTTCATTGTATATCCTGGCCAGGTTGTCCACCCCTTCGCCGATATCGACTCTATGGGGCTTCTCAGGCGGTCGTTTTTTATCCATCAATTGAGTTTGTTCAGTCAATTCTTCAAGCCGTGTCCGGAGATGATGGTTTTCCAGTTGAAGTGAGTGGTTCTCTTCCGTCATCTTCGCCACAAATCCAATAAGTTCCCGGAATTGCTCATGCATGGCTTCGAGCTGCTGCTCAAACTCCATCACTCTGTCGAGAAAGTTCCCTTCTTTCAACTATTTCACCCCATCATTTCGTCAATTGAGCTACTGAGTTTTTCCGACTCTCTATTTCTTCCCATGAATATTCCAAGACTTGCTCCTGATCCGACAAATTCACTTGCAAAATTCGCTCAAGCAAATTCAAGCCGACCACTTTCCCCGGCCCTTCAGGCGTCTGCACCCTTTCCCCGATATCAGGCATGAGAGCTTTTGCCTCTTCATATTCATCGTTTTCGTATTTCAGGCAACACATGAGACGTCCGCATAATCCGGAGATTTTGGATGGGTTGAGTGACAAGTTCTGATCCTTCGCCATCTTGATGGAGACAGGTTCAAAGTCGCCCAGGAAGGTCGAACAGCAGAGCATTCTGCCACACGGTCCGATTCCACCAAGCATTTTCGCCTCATCACGGACGCCGATTTGGCGCAATTCGATGCGCGTCCGGAAAATGGCAGCAAGATCTTTTACGAGATTCCGGAAATCGACCCGCCCTTCCGCTGTGAAATAAAAGACGATCTTATTACGGTCAAATGTATATTCCACATCTACAAGCTTCATTTCAAGCTCATGCTCACGTATCTTCTCAACACATTTACCGAAGGCCTGCTCAGCATCCGCACGGTTTTCATCCACTTGGATCTGGTCTTCTACAAGCGCCTTGCGAATAATTTTCTTAAGTGGCAAGACGACATCATTTTCATCGACTTCCCTCACAGAACTAGCGACTTTTCCGTACTCGATACCCCGTGCTGTTTCGACGATGACATAATCACCGACAGTAAGCGGATAATCGAGAGGATCGAAATAATATATTTTACCCGCTTTTTTAAAACGGACTCCTACGACTTTATACAAGCGTTAACCCCTCCTGCAAATTGAGCACCAGCTGCTCCATTAAAAGTGTACGGTTCATATTGCCATACAGCTTTTTCTTCGCTTGCAGAATTGCTTCCATATTGGCCGATAGACGGCTATATGTCATCTTCATCGAAAGGCTCCTGAAAATCTGCTGCTGATCGGGAAATGCTAATTCCGATTGCAGTCCGGCTTTCATCGAGACGATATCACGGTATGCATAGAGAAGCAAGTCAAGACCACGTTCTACGTCTTCCTTCTCTTTCATTGCCGGCAACCATTCTGATTGGATGAATAGAAGCGCTTCATTTACATTGCGATCTGATGCCTCAATCAATTTTACCACTGTTTTTCGTATGTGTGCAAATTGATCATTTTCCGCAAGCTGTTTCGCTTGCCCGATATCCGCTGTCATCATCGTAACCGTCGCTGCCATCGAGGCGGTAATCCCTGCTTCAGTCAATTTTGCAATCATCTCTTCACGCCGCGGCGGAAGAAAACTAACGCGCTGGCACCTCGATTGAATTGTCGGAAGGATTGACTGATAGGAATCGGTCAGAAGTATCGCCGTCACTTCCCCTTCAGGTTCTTCCAGGAACTTCAAAAGCGTATTGGCTGCCGAAGTGTTCATCCGGTCCGCGCGGGAAATGATATATAGTTTACGTCCCGGCTCATACCCTTTTCGCGTCATTTTCATAATCAACGACGACATCTGTTCTTTTTTAATGTCTTGTCCATCCGGTTCAATCTTCGTCACATTGGGGTGATTTCCCGAAGCAACCCGTCTGCAGTTGCGACATGTTTCACATGGAACAGCATCTTCAGGCCTCTCGCAAAGCAAAAGCTTCGCGAAATGGATGGCTGCCACTTCTTTTCCAGTGCCCGCCTCTCCATCAAATAGATAGGCGTGGCCAATCCGGTTATTCCGAAACGTCGCTTCCAGTCTGTCGATGACGGCCTTTTGCCTTTGCTTGATGCTAATTTCCATGCACGTACCTCCTTGCACCAAAAAACGTGTAAAAACACGGGTCATCTATATATATTAATGAGAAGTCCTTTGATTTCCCCGATTTTCCCTAGTAATTCGACAGATGTCTGCTCATCATTTAATAAGGCTTCCGCCAATTCAATGAGCTTCTCATCAATTGTCTCGACAATGTTCAATCGACGTCCTTCGCCGAATTGATTCCACGTATGTGATTGTTTCAAGCCCATCCCGGATTCAACCGACTCCTTCAGGAAGCGTCGGACGAGCATCTTGAATTTCGCCATATCCCGTAAGTTCCGTGAACGGGCAAGACGATCCCCTGCAGAAGATATATCTCCAAGAAGTTTTGTAATTTGTTCTCCGTGCAGGCGTTCTTCCTGTTGCAGAACCATTTGGCCGAACCGGGCATTCCCTTGCGTCGGACGCAGCGGATCATTTCTGAACTTATCGGGCCCGGTCCGGAACTCACCATTCACTTTCATTTCTACTTCACCTCATTTCATCAGAAATGATGAAATTGTTCAATCGGTAAGACGAATACTGTGGCACCGCCAACTTCCACTTCTACTGGGTAGGGAATATAGGAGTCAGCGTTGCCACCCATTGGAGATACGGGAGCGACCATTTGATCGCGCGAACGGCAATTTTCACGAATTAATTCCAAAGCTTTTGGAACGAGGCTGTCGTCCGTTCCGATGAGGAAGGTTGTGTTTCCTGACCGCAGAAACCCTCCAGTACTGGCTAGTTTCGTAGCGCGAAAATCATTTTTCGTTAAAGCCGCCGATAAGCGGTTGCTATCTTGGTCCTGTACAACTGCCACAATCAATTTCACGGTACCCTCTCCTTTTAGCTTTTTCTTCCTTCTAGACTCCGGATGGCAGATGCTCGGGTCATAAGACAAAGCTGTTGCGTGGCAAAGACCGCCACTTCACATCTTTGTCTTATGCCTGTCGCATCTAACCGCCATCCTCCGCTTTAGTTTATTATATCATGAATCCTGTTTATTAATGAGTTGAGAACTTATAATTTTCCAAACATTTTCAGTTACTTCAGATAATGGTTTGCTGGCGTCTGTGCTGATGATGCGATTTGGGAACTGTTTGAGCAATAGTTGGTAGCCTTCGTAAACCTTTTCGTGGAACTGTAAGGTTTCGTTGTCCAGTCGATTTTGTTCCCGTTCTCCGCTATCTGCAATTCGCTGGAGTCCCTCTTCTGGTGTGATGTCGAAGAAGATTGTCAGATCTGGCATTGTGTCTCCAATGGCGAATGAGTTGATTGTCATGACGCCCTCCATGCCAAGCCCTCTTGCATAGCCTTGATAGGCAAGCGAGCTGTCGATGAAACGGTCGCAAAGGACGATCTCTCCTTCTAACATTGCCGGGATGACTTTTTCGACGAGGTGTTGCCTGCGCGCTGCGGCATAAAGCAGTGCCTCGGTCATGCCATCCATTTCCTGATGTTCATTGTCATGTATGATTTCCCGGATTTTTTCCGAGATGCGGATGCCCCCCGGTTCGCGGGTAAGGATGGCTTTTTTCCCTTCCCGTTCCAGTCTCTTATATATTTCTGCAATGACAGTTGTTTTACCTGCACCTTCGGGACCTTCAAAGGTAATAAATATCCCTTTATTTAACATAGTATGCCTCCGTCAATCGATGATCACTTGTATTTGTCTATCATTCGCCCGAATGGCGCCTTGAAATTTCGCATTCATTTGCAAGTATTGTAAAAGCGTCGTGATATGCCGCTTTGTTACCATTTCTCCTCCAAGGAGCAACGGAATGCCGGGCGGGTAAGGAATGATGGAAGCTGCCGCGACATAACCGACAGCTTCTTCTATTGACTTCCATACGGTTTCTCTCCCATGAAGTTCTTGTGGGAGATAGGTCAGAGTGGATACCCCTTCATCCGCCGGTATCGATTCGTCCATTAACTCCAGCTCTTCCTTCATCGGCAAGCTTGCGACGGCAGCTGCAATTCTTTGAACGCTTTCACTGAATGGATACTCATTACTCTTTTTCAGCAACGGCAGAACGAATAGCACCTGAAACGGATCAGCAAGTTCGGCGAAAACTCCTTCCATTTCAAGCCTTGCAAGTAGTTCGAACCCTGTATAGCCTTGGACTCGCAGCAATAACTTCAAAGGGTCGTCCGATTCTACGATCCGCAATGCCGGAATGGTGAGTAGGTTGCCGATGAAGGCTCGACGCTTTTCCAGGAAATCGACTTGATCTTCCTTCGTATAGGACTCGGCGTATGCCCGTGCATCATCTAGCGACGCCATGAGTAAATAGGATGGGCTGCTCGATTGGAGCATGCCCAAATAATGCGCTATCCTTTCAGGAGAGATGATTATCGACCTGATATGTAAAAATGACGCCATCGTCATGGCGGGTAATGTTTTATGGGCTGAGTGCACAACGACGTCCGCGCCTAGCTCCAATGCGGATTGCGGAAATGCATCTCCTGCGACAAAATGGGCTCCATGCGCTTCATCGACCAAAACAGGGATGCTCTTCTCATGACTGTAATGAATAATGTCCGCAAGCTCGGTGCCTGCCACTCCATAGTAAGTCGGATACGTCAGGACGACCGCCTTGGCATCGGGATACGCTTCTATCGCCTCTTTCACTACTGCAAAGCGGACTGCACCCGGCGTATTCGAATGGGCATCCCAAGCAGGCGATACAAAGACCGGCTTGGCGCCTGTCAATTCAATCGCATGAAAGATCGATTTATGTGCATTCCGCTGCACAATGACCGTATCACCAGGTCTGCACGCTGCGTACATCATTGCTAAATTGCCGACCGTCGATCCATTGACGAGAAAGAAGCTCCGGTCGGATTGATACAAAGCCGAAAGTCGGTGCTCCGCTTCACGGATCACCCCGGACGGCTCATGCAAGTCATCCAACCCTTCCAATTCCGTCATATCGTATGGCAGTACGGACTGCATTTCTTCCGGCAAGCCGGACAGCAGTCCGTTTTTATGACCCGGCACATGAAAGGAGATCGGCCGCTTTTCCTTGAACTTGCTAAGTGCTTGAACAAGCGGTTTAGTTTGTTCACTCATTACGCTTCACACTTCCTTTGTATCTATTATAAAGGAAGTCGGGACAGTAAGGGTGAAAACTCCTTCTTGGAAATGAAAAAACCGGGTTGCCCCGGCACTCATACATATTTCATTCTCGATAATCCAACGGACAGGAAAATGACGGCGAAACCGAGCAATACAATGAGCGGCATGAAGATGTCCCCGACAGTGCCACTGTCGGCAATCAGCGTCGTCAAACCTTCCATTGCCCATGTCTGCGGGACAAAGTTGGCGATTTTCTGCATAACGTCAGGCACCATGCTGATTGGCCAATAGACCCCACCAAGCATGCATGTTGAGATGATCACCAAAGTGCCAATGGCGTTTTGCTGCTCAACCGTCTTCACAAGGCTTGCAATGGCAATTCCGAGGCCTACGACACAAAGAAGCAAGACCGTTACGAGAAGAAGCAATGCTACTGGTGACCCCCAGTTGACGTCAAACAACGTGGAAGACAGCAAGATAAGAAGGAAAAACTGAATCCATCCCACTACGAAGAAGGATAGGAAATAGCCAAGCAGCACTTGGAAACGGGTTACGGGTGTCGTAAACAATCTCGACCAGATTCCAGCCTGCCTCGCTTCAATCAGCGTGCCTGACATTGAAAGCATCATGATCATAACGAACATGATGGAGAATCCCGCAGAGCTATAGGAGATGCCCATCATCGGATGCCCAGTGGATGCATTTGTTTTTTGTTCGGTCCATGCTTGGATACGCCCTTCATTTTCCGTGATCCGCCCGTAGACGGATTCCCAACTTTCATTGAAATAGAAGCCTCCAACCTGCGACGCCGCAACGTAAATATCTACGGCTTGCATTGCCTGATTCACTTGTTGTTTGACGAGTGGCGCTGTCGACATGCCGAGTGAAGGTTGAAAGGTGGCGGCTGGCTTTTCGTTGCGAAGCTTAGTAGCAATTCCTTTTTCCAGCGTTACAATGCCTTGCACCTCATTACGCGCCAACAACTCCTCCGCTTCAAGAGCATTAACAAGCTCATAGGAAATCATTTCATCCATCATTAACTTCTGAATGACGTCCTTAGAAAACGCTGTCTGTTCCTCATCGACCAATGCGATGCGAATTGTTATATCGGCATTCTTCCCAAAAATACTGCCGAACAGAAACGTGAATAGCAGCGGCATCCCAAGCATTAAGACAATCGACGATTTCTTCTTGAACGTCCGTTTGATTTCAAACAGACAAATCGATAAGATTTTCTTCATTCCATATACCTCCTAAGCAATCCGGCGCCCGAGCCGAATTGAACTGATGAAAATGGATACAATCCCTACGCCGATCAACACCCCTGCCGGCAGCCATAACGCGGACCAAGAAGTTCCTGTCATGATTGATGTGTAGCTCGTCAATGCCCATGAATTCGGCGTCGCCATGGCAATTTTCCGCATGACTTCGGGGAATAAAGAGAGGGGCAGCATCGAACCGCCAAGCAATGCCATTACTTGGACACCCATGGTTCCAACGATATCCGCCATTTTCTCGTTTGTCGTAAAGGCAGCTACAACCATCGCCAATCCCGCTACTGAAAAGATGTAGAAGAAGGTGATGAAGAGGACTTGCAGGATGGATGGGCCCCAGTCAACCTTCAGCAAGAAATGTGTAGCCCCCATGAAAATCAGAAATTGGATCCATGCAAATAGAAATGCACCGATGAACTTTCCTGTTAGAATTGAACGAACAGACGTCGGCGTCATCATCAATCGCGACAGTGTTTCACTCCGCTTTTCCTGATGAAATGACTTTCCACCTGCCATAGCGTTGAATAGAAGGAACATCGCCGCCATGGCTGCAGCATAGTACTGCATGGAATTCACCGATTCTTCTAGTGAAGGCTCACTAACATACGTCCGTTGTTCATTCATAACCTTCTCAATCGAAGTCGTAAGCTGTTGTTGGATGGCTTCCATGTCAACCTTGCTGCCATCACTAGACAACGCCGCAGCCTCCGCCATGACTGTTGTTGTGGAGTTTGCGATTGCCTGCGACATTTGAGCAAACGTCTCTATCATCTGCCGGATGAGGGTCGCCGCTGTTTCCTGCCCGGTGGTTGGCAAGATGATAGCCCTTTCTGTATCAGAATCCCATTCAGCCGGTAAAAGTAGGCCGACGTGGACTTCCCTTTCCTCCATCCAATCCAGCAGTTGTTTCTCCGATTCCGCCCGTTCGACTGTAATGGCAAGCCCGTCTTCTCCCAGCGCCCGGATAATACTTTCCGCCATTTCATTCGATTCGGGTGAATAGACGCCTAAAACGGTTTCAGGCATGCTTCCTCCACCCATCACCCCTTTCAAGGCGGATCCTAAAATGACAGTCAATATAATCGGCATGAGGATCATCATGAGGATCGCTTTACGGTCTAACAAGTGAATCTTCGCATCTTTAACAGCTATTAAAAGGCTCTTCATTGCAGTCCCTCCTATTCACGCAAAGAGCGTCCTGTCAGTTGCAAAAATAATGTCTCCAAATTCGCTTCCTTGAGCTGCATATTGTGTATCACGACGCCCGACTGGCTAGCAAGCAAGATCACGTCTGCTACGATTTCCATTTTCGATTGCAAATGCACATCGAGCTCCTCGGCTGTCTGGACAATGACCTTTTCCACCCCATTCAGCTTCTTTACCTGCTCGATAAATGAAGGGTGCAAGGAACCGAATGTAAGCTTTAACACAATTCCACCCGCCAAACGATTGTTTAAATCCTTCTTCGTGCCGCTTACGATGAGCTTCCCTTCATCAAGGATCGCAATCCGCTTGCAAAGAAACTCGACCTCTTCCATATAATGACTCGTGTAAATGACCGTCAGTCCTTGTTCATTCAATGATTTCACCGTCTCCAAAATATGATTCCTCGATTGAGGATCGATACCGACTGTCGGTTCATCCATAATGAGCAGTTGCGGTTCATGCATAAGCGCGGCCCCGATATTGATCCGCCGTTTCATCCCGCCCGAAAAGGTTTCGATCCTGTCCTTACCGCGTTCCGTCAGACCAACGATGTTAAGGACTTCCTTCGCACGGGCCTTCGCTTTTTTGCCGGATAGACCGTACATCTTTCCCCAAAACATCAGATTGTCCATCGCGGACATCGTCGGATAGAGGGCAATGTCTTGCGGTACGACTCCTATCATCTGTTTGGTTTCCTTCAGATGCTTGCCGACAAGTTTTCCATTAACCCGGATTTCCCCTGCGCCGTTTGGAATCAGTCCGCATATCATTGAAATGAGCGTTGACTTCCCCGCGCCATTCGGACCGAGCAATCCGAACGACTCCCCTTTTTCGACTTGAAAAGAAATCCCTTTGATGACCTCATATGCACCGAAACTCTTTTTCACATCCGTAAGTGTTAGCATTCTCCGCAGCCTCCTTCTTTACTTCAATTTTATTGTGGAAGCCTCTCCCTTACATCGAGCGCGCGATAGATTTTAAAGGCATGAAAAAAACGACACCAATGTGCCGTTTCTCATATACGTATGCAGAAAGTAATGTCAGAATGTCGTTATGCCATAGCGGACTGCATAAATTGCCGCCTGTGTCCGATCACGAAGTCCCAGCTTCTGAATGACGTTCGAAACATGGTTCTTTACCGTTCCTTCGGTAATGAATAACGCATCCGCAATTTCTTTATTGTTTAATCCTTCTCCAAGGTGAGTCAGGACCTCCGCTTCCCGATCGGATAACTCCTCTAGCCCTTTCGGCAGTACACCCTGGCTAGTTTGACTCTTCATTCTAAGCTCCGTCAGCACCTGCGAAGTAAATTCCTTCGGCAGCACGACACCGCCATGATAGACGGTAAGGATCGCCTGAACAATCGTATCCGTCGGCATATCCTTCAATAAGTAACCGTTCGCCCCTTCTTCAAGCGCATCGAATATGTATTCACTGTCGTTGAACGTCGTCAGAATCAATACTTTCACATCCGGAAGGCTGTCTTTTAGTAACCTTGTTCCTTCAACGCCATTCACGCCGGGCATCCTGATATCCATTAAAATGATATCAGGTAGAAGCTCCACCGCTTTATGTAACGCATCCTTACCATCCACCGCCGTCCCAACTACTTCAATCTCGGGACGCAAGCCCAGCAACGTGCTAAGCCCTTCCCGCACCAATGGCTGGTCGTCGACAATCATAATTTTTATCATCCCATCACCCCCGACGATATCTGTTTAAGCGGAAAGGCGATCATAATTCTAAATCCTTCCCCTTCAAAGCTTTCGATTGCAAATGAACCCTCATGCTCCGCAACACGTTCTTTCATATTGATCAAACCGAAATTCGGTATAAAATTCTCTTCCCCTTTCCCATCATCCTTTATTTCTATATGGATCGCTTCTTCACCCATTTGGATCGTTACGATGCATGTATCCGCATTACCATGCTTTTTCGCATTTGTCAGGCCTTCTTGCACAATCCTTTTGATTGTCGGCTGCAACGATTTCGGAATCCTAGCCACGTCGACTGTTAACATAAGCCGGGTTTCCATATATGTCATCGATGAAAATTCATAC
The DNA here is from genome assembly GCF_023715245.1 of Sporosarcina luteola. Taxonomy (GTDB): domain Bacteria; phylum Bacillota; class Bacilli; order Bacillales_A; family Planococcaceae; genus Sporosarcina; species Sporosarcina luteola_C. The sequence continues at coordinate 1,916 of NZ_JAMBNV010000007.1, read as the reverse complement.
ATAAGCTCCTGTAGATCGTCACGAAAGGAAACTTTTTCATTATCCTCTTTCAATGTCCGGACAGACAACCGTATTTCATGAAGTGCATCCCGGGTTAGCTGCTCACAAACGACGAGAACCTCTTTCGCCTTTCCCGCATCCCTCTCGACCATTTCGCCTGCCACTTGCAACTGTACAACCAATGCCGTCATTTTATGGCCTACGGTATCATGAATTTCGCGCGCTATCTCATTCCGTTCCCGAATTGCCGTCAACTGCTCGACTTGCTCGGCATATTCCCGTAGCTGCCTGTGCGCCGCCTGCAAAGCATCGTGGGATTCATTCAACTGCCCATATTGAACAGAAATCGTCTCCTTCGCATGATGAAAATTTCGGATAAGGCTACCGACGAAAGCACCATAGAAGACGAACATCCCGTTCACAATATTACTCGATAGCGAAAATACACCTGTTTGTGCATATAACCGCATACTGATTAGTATCCATACGGTAACAAACGTCCCTGAAAAAAGTCCGAGCAGTTTTTTACGGTCATACAGTAAGAAAACGGTTGTTGAAAGGACACCGAAAAAGATTAAATACAAATAACCACTCTCAGGGAATAAAAAGCCGAACCCCGTGATGACAATAAAGTCGATTGACGAACAAAGTATCCTCGTCTTCTCCCGGACGTCGGCCATTTGAATAAAATGGCTGATAATGAATAGGGGAATGGCAGAGATTATGAAGACAGTTCGAAAATCCACTATGCCGTTCGTCATTTGAAGGAAATATCCGCTTAAAATGACTAACATGGCTACGCGCACTAAAGAGAATAAAAACAGAGAGACACTTTTCACTACCACACCCCCACTCTATTTGTTTATGCTAATTCACGGGTCCGTATATCGTAATGAATTAACCAGTCATGGTGTCCATGACAACGAAGACAATGGTTTTTCCATGTTTCTAGTAATGCACCCACTCGATGTCTATTCTCTTAATCATGTACTATTCATATTTTTTAAGCAATAGCGCCAAGAAAATTATCACTAATGAGGTATCTTTTTCACTCATCCGTCTGAATATTAGTATAATCAGATTGAGCTAAGATTATTTTTTAGTAAGGGGGCGATTTTTTTGAAGCTGAAAATTTTTACTTGTATTTTTTTGAGTATGGTTATTCTAGTTAGTGGGTGTTCTGCAAATGAAACAGTTGAAGGCAGGTTCGATTTACCTGAAGATATACCAGAATTCGTGGTTAACAGTAATTTCGAGAATATTGATTGGGAGAATAAAGCTGTTGCATTCAATGGCAATATTATTGGCAATGAAAACAAATCAGGTGTTATTGGTGCCAATATGCCGAGCATCACTACAAAACAAAAGTGGATGTGGCACCTTTGGGGGATTGAGAATCCAACGGCAACCAATCTCACAGTTGTTGGCCTACACAGAGAAACAGGCACTGTCCATCAAGTCTTAACGTCAGGTTGGACTACTGGCCTTGCAGGAGAGAATAATGGAGCAGATGCACACACACCTTCCCATGTGCAAATTCCCATGGCAGGGGAGTGGGCAATATTGCTTTATGCTAATGGAGATTTATTTGATGTGTTGATCTATGAAATTAATGAATGATGAGTAATCATTGGGCGTGGAACAGTACTCATTGGGCGCGATATGGCTGGCTTTGAGCGCAAGATGGTTGGCTTTGAGCGAGGAACGACATTTGTTGAGCGCGGATTCAACTTCATGAGCGCGGGACAATAATACAATTCTAATCAAATCCTGAAAATCAAGGATTAATAAACACAAAAAAACCATCCCCAATTGGAGATGGCCTTTGCCCGGCGACGTCTTACTCTCACAGGGGGAAGCCCCCTACTACCATCAGCGCTGAAGAGCTTAACTTCCGTGTTCGGTATGGGAACGGG
>NZ_JAMBNV010000006.1 GCF_023715245.1 Sporosarcina luteola | reverse complement strand
AAGATGAGATTTCCCATTACGCAAGTAAGTAAGATCCCTCAAAGAAGATGAGGTGGATAGGTCCGGGGTGGAAGCGTGGCGACACGTGCAGCTGACGGATACTAATCGATCGAGGACTTAACCTTAAAGTTATAAAGTACGGTTGAACTTGAAGTTCAGCAACAATGTCTGTTTTATCCGGTTTTGAGCGAACAAAATTATTTATTTTGAAAAAAACGCTTGCTTTATTCGCTAGATATGATATAATAAATCTTGTCTTGTGAAAAAAAATAGTCCAGTGATGATGGCGAAGAGGTCACACCCGTTCCCATACCGAACACGGAAGTTAAGCTCTTCAGCGCTGATGGTAGTAGGGGGCTTCCCCCTGTGAGAGTAAGACGTCGCTGGGCTGTCATTTCTAAAATGAACGTAATAAGATATGAAATACTTATTACAGTACTATTCCGCAGTAGCTCAGTGGTAGAGCAATCGGCTGTTAACCGATCGGTCGTAGGTTCGAGTCCTACCTGCGGAGCCAATTGGAGAGCTGTCCGAGTGGCCGAAGGAGCACGATTGGAAATCGTGTATACGCTAACCGCGTATCAAGGGTTCAAATCCCTTGCTCTCCGCCAGTTTTATTATCCACATATGGCCCCTTGGTCAAGCGGTTAAGACACCGCCCTTTCACGGCGGTAACACGGGTTCGAATCCCGTAGGGGTCACCATTTCTTAAAACTTAGATTCAGCGCAGATCCCGTTAAAATTGGGAGAAGCGAGCAGGACAAGGAAGCGATTGAGAGAGGGAAGGAGCGTACAACGGTACGTGACTGACTGAACGAATGAAGCTGACGCAGTAATGCGAAGCTTATCGCGATTTTAACTGGAGGATTAGCTCAGCTGGGAGAGCACCTGCCTTACAAGCAGGGGGTCGGCGGTTCGAACCCGTCATCCTCCACCATATATTTCATAATTAGTATTATCGCGGGGTGGAGCAACGAGCATAGCAACGTATGCGAGTAACACCGACAGCGAAGCGTAAGGTGTCCCTTATGCAAAAAGCGTAGCAAACATTAAATAGTAAGTATTATCATTATCGCGGGGTGGAGCAGTGGCAGCTCGTCGGGCTCATAACCCGAAGGTCGCAGGTTCAAATCCTGCCCCCGCAACCAAATGGTCCCGTGGTGTAGCGGTTAACATGCCTGCCTGTCACGCAGGAGATCGCCGGTTCGATCCCGGTCGGGACCGCCATTTTTATGTGGCTCAGTAGCTCAGTCGGTAGAGCAAAGGACTGAAAATCCTTGTGTCGGCGGTTCGATTCCGTCCTGAGCCACCATTTTTTATATTATGCCGGTGTAGCTCAGTTGGTAGAGCAACTGACTTGTAATCAGTAGGTCGTGGGTTCGACTCCTATCGCCGGCATATGCTTCTCTTGGTGGGGTAGCGAAGTGGCTAAACGCGGCGGACTGTAAATCCGCTCCCTCCGGGTTCGGCGGTTCGAATCCGTCCCCCACCACCATTATACAGGGGCATAGTTTAACGGTAGAATAGAGGTCTCCAAAACCTTTGGTGTGGGTTCGATTCCTACTGCCCCTGCCATTTCTGTTTAAGCTAAATTTCATGGCGGTCGTGGCGAAGTGGTTAACGCATCGGATTGTGGTTCCGACACTCGGGGGTTCGATTCCCCTCGTCCGCCCCATTCTATGCAGTATACAATTGAAAAATATATAATTATCATGGCGGTCGTGGCGAAGTGGTTAACGCATCGGATTGTGGTTCCGACATTCGGGGGTTCGATTCCCCTCGTCCGCCCCATTTGTTTTTTGGGGTATAGCCAAGCGGTAAGGCAACGGACTTTGACTCCGTCATTCGTTGGTTCGAATCCAGCTACCCCAGTTTGCGGAAGTAGTTCAGTGGTAGAATACGACCTTGCCAAGGTCGGGGTCGCGGGTTCGAATCCCGTCTTCCGCTCCAACTTTCTTACGGCGGCATAGCCAAGCGGTAAGGCACGGGTCTGCAACACCCTTACCACCGGTTCGATTCCGGTTGCCGCCTCCAACTTTCATGTATGCTGTAAGTAAATTGTTGTTATGCCCGAGTGGTGGAATGGCAGACACGTCGCACTCAAAATGCGATGCCGCGAGGCGTGCCGGTTCAAGTCCGGCCTCGGGTATCCACATTGAAAAGATGCAACCCAGGTTGCATCTTTTCTCTTTCCCAATTAGGGATTCTCGTTCAAACTTAAAAACGCTCCTTCCGATTTCACGGAAAGGAGCGTTTTCTATGGAATGGGAATGTATTGCTGTTTGGACACAAGTTATCACAGTTGGAAGGGACCAGTTCCGTCCATTAGAATAGAAGGATTCTCTTTATCCACCAGATAACAAGAGGCTTCTCCGCCGCTGATGGACGTGAACATCTTGCCACATGCCGTAGACAGTTGCAGAGCCTCTTCCTTGGCCATTGAAGGACGGATGAATAAGATATGGAGGGCATCCGTTGTCTCATCGGTGACGGCTGTTCTGATGGAGTCTACATAAGGGCTGCCGAAAGGGCTGTAATCGTCTTTTAATTGAAGTATATGGTTCAATGAGTTGAAGCGGCCATTCAATCCATCATAACCGTCGTCCTCCCCTCCAAGGGTCAATTGGACATCCCCAACAACTTTCGACAAGTCGTAGATGCCAGTCGGGATTTCATATTGGAGGGAGAAAAATGTATTGAGGTCAACCGCAGTATGGATGGTATGTAAGTAATTCTGCTTTTTGATCCTTCGGTAAAGGGCTTCCACGGATGGTCGGTATCGATTAGGGTCTGCTCCAAATGCTTTCCACGTTTCCCTCCATTCTTTGATGCCCGGAAAGTCGTTGAAAGGCTTGGTGTCCAATTCGAAGTAAAGCTGTTCCTGGAATAATTGGAGTCTCCCTTTTAGCATTTGAGGAGATTCCGACACTGTAATTTTGTTATAATGGATAATGCCCAATTTCAATCCGGGCATCTGTTGAAAAAGTTTTTCATCTATAGTTATTTTCATTTTATCACCTTTATCATCTTTTATTTTCAATCCTATCATAAAGGAGGCGGAACGTTGTGAATGTCGCTCAGCTACAGTCGTCAATAAAAGAATATGCAGCTACGATCGGCATCGATAAAATCGGCTTTACGACCGCAGCCCCTTTTTTAGAATTAAAAAATCGTTTGCGGCGTCAACAGGAATTGGGCTTTCAATCCGGTTTCGAAGAAAGTGATGTCGAAAAACGTACGGAGCCTGTCATGTTGCTTGATCGTGCTGAAAGCATCATATCAATAGCAGTCGCATACCCATCCAAAATGACAGATTCGCCAAGAGGGAAGAAGGGGGAGCGACGTGGCATCTTTGCAAGGGCATCTTGGGGAATGGATTATCATCATGTCCTTCGTGAAAAGTTGCAACTGCTCGAAACGTTTATTTCCGACATGATGCCGAATGCTCAAATGCGTTCGATGGTGGACACCGGGGAGCTTGTCGACCGGGCTGTCGCGGTTCGGGCGGGAATCGGCTGGTCCGGTAAAAACTGTTCTGTCATCACACCGGAATTCGGTTCGTATGTCTACCTCGGAGAAATGATTACAAATATCCCGTTTGAACCCGATATTCCGATGGAAGACCAATGTGGGGATTGCACACTCTGTTTGGATGCGTGTCCTACAGGGGCTTTGATTCAAGGAGGGCAGCTTAATGCCCAACGATGCATCGCCTTTTTGACACAGACGAAAAAACCAGTTCCCGAGGAGTTTCGTGCGAAAATCGGTAACCGGGTATATGGCTGCGACACATGCCAAACTGTTTGTCCGAAAAACAAAGGGATGTACAATCTTCATCAGCCTGCATTTCAGCCGGAGCCCGAACTGGCAAAGCCGCTGCTTGTGCCGATGCTCAGGTTGTCCAATCGAGAATTCAAGGAGACTTACGGGCATATGTCAGGTTCTTGGAGAGGCAAGAATCCGATACAGCGGAATGCCATCCTTGCGCTTGCACACTTCAAAGACGAGACGGCCGTGCCGACTTTGACAGATCTGCTTGTAAACGATCAACGGCCGCTTATTCGCGGGACTGCTGCATGGGCACTCGGACAAATTGGAACGAGCGACGGTATCGCAGCAATTGAATTGGCGATACAGAAGGAAGAGGATCCCGACGTGCGTCTCGAGATGGAAAATGTATTAGAGACTAATTGAAGGAAGTGCTGAAATGGCGATACATGTCGCATTATTTGAACCATTGATTCCTGCGAATACTGGGAATATCGCCCGTACATGCGCGGGGACAGGAACGAAACTGCATTTAATAAAGCCGCTGGGATTTTCCACTGATGATAAAATGCTCAAGCGTGCAGGACTGGATTATTGGCAATATGTCGATATTACGTATCATGAAAATATACAGGAGTTTATTGGCGCTTATCCGGAAGCGCAGTTTTTCTTCATTACAAAGTTCGGGGAGAGGACCTACTCGGACTTTGATTATTCGGATCCTTCAAAGGATGTTTTCTTCGTTTTCGGGAAAGAGACGACCGGCTTGCCTGACGAAGTGATTGAACAGAACATCGAAAATTGCCTGCGCATCCCGATGAATGATCATATCAGATCGCTCAACTTATCCAACACAGCCGCTATTCTGATATACGAAGCCCTAAGGCAACAATCATTTTTAGATTTAACATAAAAAAACGGGACTGCCAATTAAGGCATGTCCCGTTTTTAGTAGTTCTTATTTTTTCACTTTACCAGGCTTGTCTTCATATCCACCTGTGAAAATCGCCGAAAGGAATGCAAAGGTAACGGCTAGAATAAGGATAAGATTCATCAAATGTACCTCCTGTAAAATCATTAGTCCTTCACATAGTATACCCTAATAGATATTAAATTGAAATGACCGAACTGAAAAATTGTGTCATTCTGATTAACAAATGGCTGGCATTATTCGTCAAAATTATGGAATACGGGTACAATAAATGTATACAAACTGTATAGGAGGGGAACGGAATGCATTATTTTGAAGACAAGGTGACTCTAGCGAACGGTGTGGAAATGCCTCAGCTTGGCCTCGGCGTTTACAAGATGACTGATTCAGTTGAGACAATCAAAGCGATTTCATATGCCTTGGAAGTTGGCTATCGGGCTATCGATACTGCTGCTATTTACGAGAATGAGATAGAGACGGGCGAGGCAATCCGGCAATCGGGCATTCCGAGGGAGCAGCTGTTCATCACTTCAAAAGTATGGAACACTGATCAAGGGTATGATGCAACATTGAAAGCGTTCGAAGCTTCTTTGGAGAGACTTGGAATGGAATATTTGGATCTGTATATGACTCATTGGCCAGTCGCAGATACATTCGTGGATACATACCGTGCAATCGAGCGGCTCTATGAAGAAAAGCTGATCAGGGCCACAGGAGTGTCCAATCATCATATCCATCATCTGGAGAAGGTTTTCAATGTTGCCAATGTGAAGCCGATGGTGAATCAGATTGAATTGCATCCGCGGCTTACACAGGAGCCATTGCGGGAATTTTGCAATGAACATGACATCGTCGTCACTTCCTGGTCGCCACTGGCGAGAGGAGGACTCATGGATGAGCCTACGTTGCAGCAGATCGGGTTAACATATGGCAAGACGCCGGCACAAGTCATTATTAAGTGGCATCTGCAACATGGATTGGTAGTCATTCCTAAATCAGTTACTCCGGCTAGGATCAAGTCAAACATTGACGTGAAAGACTTCGAGTTGACACCTGAGGATATGATGAAAATCGATGCCTTGAACCGTAATGAGAGAACGGGGACAAATCCAGAGAAATTCGATGAAGTGTGAATAAGTAATATGAAAAACCCGCAGAATTTAATTCCGCGGGTTTTTTCATATGACTTCTATGGTTGTCTGTTCTTCTGTAAATGGGTGCTTGAAGGAAACTTTCTTTGCAACCAAACGATAGTTTCCATCCGCAGTTTCGCTTCCATCATAAAGTGTATCGCCCTTGACGGGATGTCCTATGTGTGAAAAATGAACTCGGATCTGATGAGTCCTGCCCGTTTCGAGACTTGCTTCAACAACTGTCGACTCATCGTTCCGCTCAATGACTCGGTAGCGGGTGATGGCATCCTGCCCGCCTGGGGAGACTCGGCGTCTCGTCGGATGATGGCGGTCCCGTCCAATCGGATATTGAAGCGTCCCTCTCATCCGTTTTAAACGTCCATCGACTTCTGCGTGATAGATGCGTGTAATAGCACGTTCCTCAATCATCCGATCAAAAAGTGCTTTTGCAATCGGATGTTTCGCAACAAGAACAATTCCGGCCGTACCTTTATCGAGGCGATTGATATGCTCTGCATACGCTCCGCCACTTCTTTCAACATATGCCATGATGGCATTCATAAAAGTACCGCCTTCATCATGTTCATCTGGATGGGTGGCGATATCGGCAGGTTTCAGAGCTGCAAGTAGATGTTCGTCCTCGAAAAGCACGGAAACATCCGCGTGATCATCCGGCTTGTATGATGATACGGCGTCCTTGAAATGAAAGACAAGTTCCGTCCCAGCTTCCAGGGGCGTACGCCATTCGAAAGGCTGTCCGGCTGTATCCGTGACCGCCTTGTCCATTCTCATTTGATGGACGGTCTTTTTACCGGCTTTCCAATCATCCCGGAGCAGTTCCTCGACCGTAAGTCCATCTCGGTTAATTTGATAACGGAAAACCGTATTTAGTTTTTCCATCATTTATTATCATACTCATCGAAGAAAGCACGGATATCTTCCTCGGGATTCACCGGCAAACCAACGGAGCGGTTAACTTCTTTTCCATCTTCATAATGGATTAACGTCGGCCAAGACGTGATGCCGTATGGTTGGGCTTCTTTTTCGAATTCCAGCATATTATATTGATACACATGGATCCCTTTCTCTTTCGCAATCGGCATTAGGATCGGCGTCATCTCCATGCAATACGAACATTCGGGAGAAAAGAAGTAAGCAGTGACAGATTCTCCGGAAGAGACTTTTTCATAAAGTTCATCCGGGAGGACGATATTGCTGTAATTTTTGTTGCCAATCAAATCGATCGTCGCCTGTTTAAGATTCTTTGAACCATATGGATTGTCCTTTAACTTTTCTTTGTTGGATTGAGTATTCAACACGACAATTAAAGCAAAGATGGCGATGATGACACCGCCGATGATCAGTAATTTCTTCAATTTAGTTAGACTCCTTTTGCCATTTCAATAAGAAGAGGCTTGTGATGAGGATCAGCACGAATGCCGTCAAAGCCATGAACGGAATTGTGATGAATCCTAGATAGTTCACATACTGGCCAGTACAGGAAACATTTCCGCAAGCCGGTGCACTGTCTTGTAAAAAACTCAGTTTCTGGATTCCATAATGGTAGAGCGAAATGGAACCTCCGACAATTGCGAAAACAGCTGTCGTCAACGCGATTTTTGCGTTTTTCTGGTATAAAGCGACACCGGACATCAAAACGATCGGATACATAAGGATGCGTTGATACCAACATAGAGTGCAAGGTTCATAGCCCCGAACAATAGAAAAGTATAAAGAGCCGAGTGTTGCAATGAGGGAAATGGTGAAAATGAAAACAAGGCCATTTTCCAACCGTTTGTGCATAATGTCAACTCCTGTTTCTAAGATTCCTCTTTGATTATACGGCGTGGGTGTATTCATGTAAAATAATCGGAACTACATGACTTTTCCTAGTCAATTATGGGTACATATTATGTAGAAAGGGTGAACTATGGATGAGTGAAGAAATTGATTTATCGTCATTTGAAATGAGCATGATCATCCGAGAGATGAAAGAGGATGACATCGTAAACATATTGAAAATGCAGGAGGTCTGTTTCCCGGGCATGGACCCGTGGGAGGAAGAGCATCTGAAAAGCCATCTGTCCATCTTTCCGGAAGGGCAATTCGTCGCTGAGCTGGACGGGAAAATTATCGGTTCCTGTTCGAGCTTGATCATCAATTTTGACGAATACGACGACCGCCATTCTTGGGATGATATTTCCGCAAAGGGCTATATTACGAACCATAATCCCGAAGGTTATAATCTATACGGCATCGAAGTGATGGTCCATCCGGAATACAGGAGGATGAAAGTGGGACAGCGGCTGTACGAAGCCAGGAAAGAGCTCGTCCAACGATTGAATCTGAAATCGATCATTATCGGGGGGAGGATACCGAATTATCATCGGTATGCAGCTGAAATGTCTGCAAGGGAATATGTGGAGGCGGTGACACGCCATAAAATCTATGACCCGGTTCTCACTTTCCAACTATTGAATGATTTCACCCTCATGCGGATCAATCCAAATTATATGCCTGATGACAAAGCGTCCAAAAAATATGCGACGTTAATGGAATGGAATAACGTGGATTATAAAGCAACGACTAAACGGCATTACAAGACAAGCTACCCTGTCCGTATTTGCGTTGTTCAATATTTAATGAGGAAAATATCGTCATTCGAGGAAATGGCCAATCAATGTGAATATTTCGTGGACGTCGCGTCCGATGCAGGTTCAGATTTTGTCGTCTTCCCGGAAATTTTCACAACTCAGCTAATGTCCTTCCTGGATGAGCCTTCTCCGAGCAGAGCGGTGCGGAAGATGACGGAGTATACGCCGCAGTATATTGAAATGTTCACGAATCTTGCGGTCCGCTATAATGTGAATATTATCGGTGGGTCTCATTTCGTCGAGGAAGAAGACGAGGAGATTTACAACATCGCCTATCTTTTCAGAAGGGATGGGTCGATTGAGAAGCAGTACAAAATCCATATTACGCCGAATGAACGGAAATGGTGGGGAATCAGCCAAGGAGATGAGATCCAAGTATTCGACACGGACTGTGGAAAAATCGCCATCCAGGTCTGTTATGACATCGAATTTCCGGAACTCGCGAGAATTGCCACGGACAAAGGGGCAAATATTATTTTTACTCCATTCTGTACGGAAGATCGCCAAGGATATTTGCGCGTTCGGTATTGTGCCCAAGCCCGTGCGATTGAAAATCAGATCTACACAGTCATTTCCGGAACGGTTGGCAATTTGCCGCAAACAGAGAACATGGATATCCAATATGCACAGTCGGCCATCTTCTCTCCATCCGATTTCGAGTTTGCACGTGATGGTATCGTTGGAGAAACGAATCCCAATTTGGAAATGGTCCTTATCGGAGATGTCGATCTCGAGATTTTACGGCGTCAGCGTCAAGATGGGACAGTGAAGCAGCTGAAGGATCGCCGCCATGATTTGTATCGTGTGGAGTATAAGAAGGATTCTTGAAGAAATAAAAGACGGCATCCCCCTTTCAAAGTAGGGGAGATGCCGTTTTTATGTTGTTAAGACTCGACCTGTAAGTCGGCCGATCCAATCGCTTTTTCATTTTTTACCGCTTCCAAGTAGAGGATGTGATGTCCTTCCACGTCTTTCACGGTGAATTCATAACCTTGTTCAATGATTTTTTCACCCGGAACCGCCTCGAATTTTTCGGACATGAACCAGCCGCCGATCGTGTCGATATCCTCTTCATCAATATCGATGTCAAGAACGTCGTTAACGTTTTCAATCAACATTTTTGCGTCCAAAATAAAATGGTTTTCATTGATCATTTGTACTTCAGGCACTTCGTCCATATCAAACTCGTCTTGGATTTCTCCCACAATCTCTTCTAAAATATCTTCGATTGTCACGAGTCCGGAAGTCCCTCCATATTCATCCATAAGAATTGCCATATGGATTCGTTCGCGTTGAATTTTCAGCAACAGGTCGCCGATTGGCATCGTTTCGATGACTCGGATGATTGGTTGCATATATTCACTGACAGGCTGATTTCCTGTTGTAGGATCTTTTATGAATGCCGTCAGCAGATTCTTCATATTGACCAAGCCGATGACATGGTCTTTATCGCCATCTGTGACAGGATATCTAGTAAATTGCTCGACACCCATCATTTCAAACATTTCCCGCAATGTGATGTCTTTCTCGACCGTCATCATTTCGGTACGCGGCACCATGATCTCTTTGGCGACTCGATCATCGAATTCAAATATCTTATTGACGAATTTATATTCCGATTGATTGATTTCCCCGCCCTTCAGACTGTCGGTCAGAATGAGCCTCAACTCGTCCTCGGAATGGGCCACATCCGACTCGGAAGCCGGTTTGAAGCCGAAAAGACGGATAATGGAGCGCGCTGATCCATTCATCCCTTTAATGACTGGGTACATGATGACATAAAATAAAACGAGCGGTTTCGCTGTTGCCAGCGTAATGGCTTCCGCCCGCTGGATTGCAATTGTTTTAGGAGCCAATTCACCTACTACCACATGTAAAAACGTTACGACGGTAAATGCGATAATGAAAGAAAGGATAGACCCAGCATGCGGGGCTATTTCAAAGTGGGAGAAAACCGGCTTCATAAGCAGTTTTACGGTTGGTTCACCAAGCATTCCCAGTCCTAAAGCTGTTATCGTTATGCCTAATTGACAAGCAGATAAATATTCGTCGAGATTGCTGATGACTCTTTTTGCTGTGATCGCCCGGCGATTCCCTTCCGCAACAAGCTGGTTGATCCGTGTTGTTCGTACTTTCACAATTGCAAATTCACTCGCAACAAAAAATGCGGTGAGTGCGATCAAGGCAGCAAATGCTGCCAATCGTATGGCAATTTCCAAATAAGTTTACTTTGTTCCGCACCCGAATGAGGGGTAGAACAAAGTACACACCTCCTGTAAAATTAAAATGGTTAGTTAAGATAATGATAAATTATTTACAAGAAAAAAACAAATAGTATTGCTTAAGTCTTGTATAATGGACGAAGTACGTCTGGAGGTGTAGTTGTGAAGAAGCAAAAAAATGCTTTGGAAATTTTGCGCACATCATTGCTGCTTGGGCTTACGTCTTTCGGAGGTCCCGCAGCCCATATTGGTTATTTCAGGGATGAATATGTGAAGAAAAAGAAGTGGCTGGACGATAAAATGTATGCGGATATCGTGGCGTTATGCCAGTTCCTGCCCGGTCCTGCAAGCTCACAAGTTGGGATTGCAATCGGATTGATGCGCGGGGGGCTACTTGGAGGGATCCTTTCTTGGATCGGTTTCACATTGCCGTCGGTATTGCTGTTAATGGCATTTGCCTGGCTAGTTTCCTCGACAGCTTCATTTGATATCGGTTGGATAAAAGGATTGAAGATTGTCGCAGTCGCTGTCGTTGCACATGCATTGGTCGGGATGAGCAAGTCATTGACACCCGATCGGGCGAGAATAACCCTTGCCCTCGTTGCGGCAGTCCTGACATTACTGATTCCGACGGCAGTTGGTCAAATCGCGATCATCATCGGGGCAGGATTCATCGGTTATGCACTATATCGGAAGGAACAGGCACCGAAGCCCGAATCGATCACTCTTTCATTCGGCAAGAAGACCGGAGTGGCGGCATGGACGATTTTTTTCCTACTGCTAATAGGCGTTCCGGCAATCAGGTCTTTCATTGAAAATACGTTCCTCTCAATCTTCGACATTTTCTACCGGGTCGGTTCAATCGTTTTCGGCGGAGGGCATGTCGTATTGCCGATGCTTGAACGGGAAGTCGTACCGGCTGGATGGATGGACGCTGAGACGTTCATCGCGGGATACGGGGCGGCACAAGCTGTACCGGGACCACTCTTTACATTGGCCGGTTATTTGGGGCAACTGATGAATGGACCGTCGGGAGCTGCGGTTGCTGTACTCGCCATGTTCCTGCCGTCGTTCCTGCTAGTCATCGGCACATTGCCATTTTGGTCCGCCATTCGCTCGAAGCCAGGTATTCAAGCGGCTTTGAAAGGAGTGAATGCGGCAGTTGTCGGAATCTTGCTCGCGGCGTTGTATGACCCTGTGTTTACAAGTTCAATTGGTTCTGCCATGGATTTTGGAATCGCAATCATTGCTTTCGGTCTTTTACTGTATTACAAAATGGCTCCTTGGCTCGTTGTATTGATTACTGCTGTATTGGGGGCGCTATCCCATCTTTTGGTTGGGTGATACATACGGCAGGCATTATGTGCATACAATAAAAAATGCCAGGAAAATATCTCCTGGCACGCCCGTTTCTCTATATATACTTTGCCGTGGGGTTCTGATGATATACTTTGCTTTATATCATATACAACCGGTAGTAGACCACATCATTTGTTTCGTTGAGTGGTATATAGTTCATTTGTGTTGAAAGGTATTGACAAATGGAAATTGTCAATGGTACTGTTGAATTATTCGAAAATCAAAATAGTTGGGAAGGTGCGGAAAATGCAAAGAGTTCTTTTTATCAAACAACAAAATATGAATTCCGTGCTGACCTGCTCTTTTACTATTCTATGAAATGTACCGGGGCGGCATGACTTAGTCGTCCCTTTTTTTTGAGCACACGCTTATCTTAGGAGGCGTGTGCCTTTTTTGTCTTTGGAATGAATTCCCGGTGTTTCCACGTTTACCAACGTGCAACCATAAAAAAACTATGAGAAAGGAGTGCTGATCATGAAAATTGTCAATCAGCAACGGAAACTATTAAAGAAGGAATCTCTTGAAAGTGGATAGTTAAGAGAATTGAAGGAAGAAGGTTGAAAATATGTTCTCGGTTTTATTTAAATTAAAGTGGTTTTTCAAGGAAAACCGCAAAAGGTACACGATTGCACTCATCCTCTTGATGGTGGCGAACGTGCTTGTCATCTTGCCGCCCTGGCTGATCGGGCAGGCGATTGACACCATTTATACAAGGACGATGACAACGCATCTGCTTGCACTCTTCATTGGTGCAATGTTCCTTATCATGCTTGTCGCGTATGTCGGAAACTTTGTTTGGCAATACCAGCTATTCGGCGGGGCGTATGTTATTGAACGGCAATTGAGGACGCGGCTCATGCGGCATTTCCTGAAGATGACCCCAACTTTTTATGAGAAGAATAAAACAGGTGATCTAATGGCGCGTTCGACGAATGACCTTCGCGCAATTTCAGAGACTGCCGGTTTCGGAATTATGACACTCGTCGACTCGACGGCGTATTTAGGAACGCTCATCATTACAATGGGGTTCGTCGTGTCTTGGAAGTTGACGCTCGCAGCGATTATACCGTTGCCGATCTTGGCATTCATTTTGCAGGTGCTCGGCAAGAAAATCCACGAACGGTATATGACGGCGCAGGAGTCGTTCGGGGAGCTGAATGATAATGTGCTGGAGGCCGTGGCGGGTGTCCGGGTCGTCCGCGCTTATGTGCAGGAACGTGCTTCGGAGCAACGGTTCGCGGATATGACGGAAGACGTGTACAAGAAAAATATGCATGTTGAAAAGATCGATGCCCTGTTCATGCCGTTTACGAAGGTGCTCACCGCATTGACGTATATGATCGGGCTCGGGTATGGTGCGTTTTTAGTTTCAACAGGAGAAATTACATTAGGGAAACTGGTCACATTCAATGTCTATTTAGGAATGATCGTCTGGCCGATGTTTGCAATCGGCGAACTGATCAACGTGTTGCAGCGCGGAAATGCATCACTGGACCGCGTTATGGAGACGCTTGATTATGAGGAAGATGTGAAAGATCCTGACAATCCGATTGACGTCGATCAGCCGGAAAGCGTCGGCTTCAACGACGTGAGCTTCACGTATCCGATGTCGCACGCGGTCAATCTGGATCATATCGAACTCCAGTTGGAGCGGGGACAGACGCTTGGCATCGTTGGAAAGACGGGAAGCGGAAAAACGACGTTCGTCAAACAGCTGCTTCGTGAATATCCGGCGGGTGACGGGGAAATCGTCTTCTCGGATGTCGCACTTCAATCATTGAAGAAAGATCAAGTCCGTGATTGGATCGGCTATGTGCCGCAGGATCATGTGCTCTTCTCGCGTTCTGTACGGGAAAACATTCTGTTCGGACGTCCGGAAGCGACAGAGGATGATATCTCGGAGTCTATCCGTCTGTCACATTTCGAAAAAGATTTAGAGATGTTGCCGGCCGGATTAGATACACTTGTCGGCGAAAAAGGTGTTGCGTTGTCAGGGGGGCAAAAGCAGCGGATTTCAATTGCGCGTGCTCTCGTTAAAAATCCTGAAATCCTTATTCTGGATGACTCGTTGTCTGCTGTCGATGCGAAGACCGAAGCGAAAATCATCGAGAACATCCAGTCGGAACGTTCAGGAAAGACAACAATCATTACGACACACAGACTATCCGCTATCCAACACGCGGATTGGATCATCGTGCTCGATGATGGACGTGTAATAGAAGAAGGAAGACATGAGGACTTGCTTGCGAACAACGGATGGTATAAAGAGCAATTCGACCGCCAGCAGATCGGGGAGGTTGAAGTATGACTACGGGTAAACGTTTAGTGCAGTATGCACTTGATTATAAGAAGCTTTTAATTACAGGAATCGTCCTACTCGGCTTCGCCGTCGCGGCGGATCTGATGGGACCGTTAATTGCGAAGAAGATCATTGACGATCATATCGCAACATCACTAGATAAGACGATCAATTTTACACCAATCGCCAAACTGCTGGCTGTATTTTTCAGCTTGGCGGTCGTGACAGCGATTCTAAGGTATTTCCAATATTTATTGCTGCAACAAGCCGCGAACCGGATTATCCAAAAGATGCGGAACGAATTGTATGGGCATATCCAGACGTTGCCAATCCGCTATTTCGATGATTTGCCTGCTGGGAAGGTGGTCGCGCGGATTACGAACGACACCGAAGCAATCCGGAATTTGTATGTGACGGTCGTTTCACAGTTTGCGATCAGCGGCATGTATATGCTTGGAATCTTCATCGCACTCTTTTACTTGGATCCAAAAATGGGAGCCATCACGCTTTTCGTCCTGCCGGTCCTTTACGTCTGGATGAAATTGTATCGGAAGTTCGCTTCAAAAGTGAACCATATTATCCGGAGCAAAAACAGTGAGATGAATGCGATGATCAATGAATCGATCAATGGCATGACGATCATCCAAGCTTTTCGCAGGGAAAAGCAGATGGATGGGGAATTCAATGAATTGAATGATGAGCATTATAAGTATCAAAGCAAATTATTGAAAGTCGAAGCGGCGACATCCCATAATCTCGTAGACATCATCCGGTCGCTCGCTTTCGTCTTTCTGATCTGGTATTTCGGCGGTGCTTCACTGTCGGCGGAGAGCGCCATTTCTGTAGGGATGTTGTACGCATTCGTCGATTATATTACCCGGTTGTTTAACCCGATTACGGGGGTTGTCAACCAGTTCGCTCGACTCGAGCATTCCCTCGTCGCCGCAGAACGCGTTTTTAAACTGATGGATCGCCAAGGGGAGCCGGTCAGCGATGAGAAGATTGCCCGTTATCGTGGAAATGTCCGATTCGAGGATGTCTGGTTCGCTTATAAGGATGAGGAATATGTGTTGAAGGACATTTCCTTCGAGGCGAGACAAGGAGAGACGGTCGCGCTCGTCGGTCATACTGGATCCGGCAAAAGCTCCATCATGAACTTGCTCTTCCGTTTCTATGATGTTTCGAAAGGGAAAATAACGATTGATGGAATGAACATCGCGAATATGTCACGCCAGACAATACGTGATCATATGGGAATCGTCTTGCAGGATCCGTATTTATTCAGCGGAACCGTGGAATCGAACATCAGTCTTGGCGATCCCCGCATTTCACGTGAAAAAGTCCAGGATGCCCTTGACGCAGTCGGCGGCGACCGTGTGTTGAAGCATTTGCCGGGCGGGATTGATGAGCCGGTCGTGGAGAAGGGCAGTACGCTTTCATCCGGCCAGCGCCAACTCATTTCATTTGCACGCGCACTAGCCTTTGACCCGGCCATCTTAATATTGGACGAAGCGACTTCCAATATCGATACGGAAACCGAGGAAATCATCCAACACGCAATGGATGTGTTGAAGAAGGGTCGGACGACGTTCATCATCGCCCACCGTTTGTCTACGATTAAAAATGCAGACCGCATTTTAGTGTTGGATCGCGGTGAAATCGTCGAGCACGGCAATCATGATGAATTGCTTGCGCTTGGCGGACAGTATGCGCAGATGTATAAACTGCAGGCGGGAACTAGTTCGAGAGTTGGTTAACTTATAGGTAGAGGCTGTCACGGAAAGTCGGATAAATGACTTTCTGTGACAGTTTTTATGTGGTTGAGATTGCGCGCGTCCAAAGGGAATGGTTGCACGTCCAAAGCGCGTGTTTGTGCGCCCAAAGCGAGCTGCTCCGCGCCCAAAGCGTGCCGCTCCGCGCCCAAAGCATGCCGCTCCGCGCCCAAAGCGTGCCGCTGCGCGCCCAAAGCATGCCGCTCCGCGCCCAAAGCGTGCCGCTCCGCGCTCAAAGCGAGCTGCTGCACGCTCAAAGCAAGCCCCGCCGCGCTTAAAACAGGTAGTCCGCACAATTTTGCTGAAACTTTCAAGTTGCCGAACCGTAAATGTATTAGTAGAAGAGGGGAGATGATAGTGGTGAAATTTAATGCGAAGGAATGCCCAAAATGCGGCAGCCACGAGATAGGCAGAGGTAAGCAATCAGGATACGCAGGCGTGACACCTTATGAAAAAATGGGTTTTAACCATAGTTTGATACATCTGATTTGCACGGATTGTGGATGGGTAGTCGGTAGTTATGTTGAAAATCCAAAAGTTTTCAAGAAGACTGTAAGTGATTATATCCGTGGTATTTAGCAGAGCTGACCACATTGCACAGGGGAGAATGAGTTGTTTTTATATCACGTTAGATGTGATATAAAATCGGCTCTCTTTTCTATTCAGGCAAAAATTTGACTATCCTAAAAACTCTATTGCAGAATGTTTCGCAAACACGTATATTTAGAGTGTCGAAGTAATTGTCAGGGAAAGTTGGAAATGTGGATGAAATGGTTTAGTGAATGGGGACGTAAATTCTCCTCCTTCAATCGGAATGTTAGGCTTTTTATCATAGGAAATGCACTCATCCAGATCGGAATGGGTGTTTTCATGGTCATGTACAATTTATACATACGGGAGCTCGGTATGCCGGAAACGATAAATGGCAAAGTCATTTCCATGACGGCTATGGCATCTGCTATCATGCTCGTCCCTGCAGGCTTTTTAAGCGATCGATTCGGTCGGAAATGGATGATTGTCGGCGGTGCCGTCTTAACAGTGGCGACTCTCTTCTATCGAGGGATTGCAGTTGCAGAGACACCGATTATTACAGCTGCATTTTTGACGGGTTTATTCATGGCATTTGTTCAAGTATCGGGCATCCCGTTTCTTGCAGAGAACTCTGCTCCTACGGAACGGGTGAAGCTTTTCAGTGTCAATTTTGCAATCATAACGATTGCGAATGTCATCGGAAGTTTGGCGGGCGGGATTATCGCGGACGTGTTGGAAACTGTCTTCAAAATCGGCACAGTAGAAGCAATCCGATATGCATTGCTTTTGGGCGCAGCTATTTTTACAATCGGTTTGATTCCTTTATTCAAATTGCAGGAGAAATCAACTGAATCTGGTATGGGGGCGAAGGAACGTATTGAGGAATCTCCATCAGCGGATGTTAGCTTCAAGCGGAATCTCATTGTCATCTTCCATTTTTCATTCGCAAGCTTGCTGATCGGTTTCGGTTCAGGTTTGGTTATTCCATACTTGAATTTGTACTTCGCGAACCGTTTCGATGCCTCCAATTCCTATATCGGGCTTGTTCTATCATTAGGTTCGGCGATGACTGCGGTGGCGGCGATGATTGGTCCAGCACTTTCGAGGAAAGTCGGCAAGGTGAAGGCGATAATTTTATTCCAGGCATTATCGATCCCTTTCCTGCTATTGACGGCGTACACGACGTCGCTCATGTTGGCGTCGCTCGGTTTCCTCCTGCGGCAGGCGCTCATGAACGCCGGCAATCCGATACAAAGTGCCGTAGCGATGGAAGTCGTGTCGGATAAATACAAAGGGCTCGCCAATTCCATGAACCAGATGGTTTTCAATCTGGGTTGGGCAACGATGGGTCCTATTGCGACTGGACTCGTTGTCGCGAACGGATCCTATTGGGGCTATGCGTATGCCTTCACGATTACAGCAGGATTGTATATTGTTTCATCAATTTATTACTATTTCATATTTGGAAGAAGGAAGTTGGCAGGTGAATGATAAAAGGGCAATCCCAATTTTCGGGACCGCCCTTTTCTTATTCGCCTCTTTTATACTGGGTTTCCTTCCAAGCATTTTGCTCTTCAGGCACCCGGCTTTTATCCTCAAAGACGTTTTCAGTTTTCTGGTTTTGAATCTTCAATTGTTCTTTTTCATTGTGTAATTGCTCAGGGGTCTTTTCTTTATCTTTAGCCATACATATCGCCTCCTTATCGAAGGATAGTATGTACGTAAAGTATGTCATCATTCATAAACGTGGAATGTCATTAGCTCATGAATCATTTTTTTGACGTTTTCTTCATCAGACGGTGTTCCACTTGTCCAGACGATTGTGCCGTCCGGCTTGTAATCGCCTGTGAATCGTTCATTTTGATAAAAGAATGAAAATGTCCAGCCTGGCAAGCTGCCGCCTGCAAACATCGGTTTATAGCTGAAATGCTGTAGCATCGAATTGCTCCTTTCATAGACAAGCGCCCAACCGCATAAAGTGTACAAAAGATGCGAAAGGGTGCTGACGTGTTTGTTGATAAATTAAAGCAGGCAATTGAGGGTGAATACAAAGACTATTACTTTTACAAGTCGATGTATGATAAAACGGACGATCCGCTTTGGCGGGATTTCATCCAGCACGCGTATGAGGATGAAAAAAGCCATTATGAAATGTTGCAACAACTCTATTATATGATGACAGGGACGTTTGTACAAAATCCAAAGAAGCCGATTCCATGCTACAACTTTAAGCAATGCGTTAAACAGGCGCTTGTCGATGAGTTGGATGGGGTGGAGACATATAAGGAAATGCTGTTGACGATTCCTATTCAGCAAGCATACAATCCTTTGTTCATCGCCATGCATGACGAAATGGAGCATGCCATCCGGATGTCTACGATCTATAATTCATTGAGATGAACGCAAACACGAGACCATCTTTACGATGCTCCCGTGTTTTTTACTGTCGAAGACTAGAAAGATGTTCTTGAAAATATACAGAAGCCTCCAGCATCCTCGGTCCATACCAGAACATTTCTCCGTCGATAAGGACGGGTTCAGTTTCCGGCATCATGCCCAAAAACTCTTTGATATGCTTTTCACTGAAAGGGAAGGGCTCTGATGCCAATAGGACATAATCCAATTTTGCATCCTTAAAACCTTCTGCGGTGACTGCCGGATATCTGCCATCCACTTCGGTGAATGGATTGATGAAACCCATCTTTTCGAGTAGCGAATTAATATATGTATCTTTCCCGACAACCATATACGGTTTCCGCCAAATGACGTAAGCAACACGCTTCCCAGTGGCCTTAGGCAAAGATTCAAATTGTTCTCGGATAGCACCTGCCAATTCACTGGCGGCTTCGTTCCGATCTGTCAAGCTTCCCATCTCCTCGATCATCCGGAATGCGTCATCCACCGATTGCACTTCAGCGACAAAGACAGGGAAGTGCTTCTCCAACTCTTCCACAATCTCTCTCGTGTTTTCCTCTTTTTCAACGACGATGAGGTCCGGTTGCAATTCTTGAATCGCTTCTAGTTTAATGTCCTTAGTGCCCGCAACTGCCGGCACATTTTCAACCTTCCCTTTCGGATGGATGCAAAAACGGGTCCTGCCAACAATTTCCGCATCCAGGTTGAGCGAAAATAATGTATCAGTAATGCCAGGACATAATGAGACAATCCTTTTTGGCGGGAAGCTAAAAGTGACACTTCTTCCGACCTGGTCCACAACTGTTTTATTCAAAACGATACTTCATTCCTTTCATCCGAAAAACTTAGCTGCTGCCTTTGCCACATCTTCAGGAGCTTTCAAAGATAAAGGTTCCCCATGCAAATAATTGAACACATTCATATCGCTTGTTTCTAATGCTCCTATTATCATGCGGGGAATCAGGCGGAAGTGGACTTGCTCTGCGCCATGCTTATTCACAGGAATGAACAATGAAGCGTTGAAGCTTTCCAACCCAACTTCCTTGAAATAGCTGAAGAAATGGAGAAGGCTTTTCGCAAGGTCTTCATAGCTGTCATTTGTCAGTTCATTGAAGGAAGCCGCTTCGAAAACTCCGATGAAGTCGCAATGGCTCTTCGGAGCAAATGCATGCATCCAGTCAATAGAGCCTGCTTTGCCGATCCATCGTTCGCCAATTGTCCTTTCTTCAGCAACAAGCGAAGTGAAGTAATTTTCACTTTCCCTTTCATAGAAGGCATGACTGTTAGATGTGACCGCCGCCTGATAATTCGTCGGCTGCTCGGAAGCCAACACATGGATATGCGGATGTAGGATGCTGCCTCCTGAAGGCGGCAAGTAGTTCCAATTGATGGAGACATATTCGGTTTTAGGGTCGAACTCCAATACCTTTTCGATATACTGATGTGCAGCTTTAAAAGAATCCGATATGAGTTCTTCTGTAAATTCTTCAGGCTTCACATAATGTTGCTCGGACATACGAACAACGGCATTATGCTTGCTGTAAGGGAATAAATTCGGGAATACGACCGCTTCTTTCCCGACAAACCGTCCGCCCTCCACTAACTCATCGGGGAAACGCGGTGTGATTTTGGATACGTTTTCAGTGCAGAAAGGGCATTTCTTACCTTCCGTCGCCTTAGCGAGTTCCGAATAATCCTTCGGCACAAATGGCGCACCCGGGTCAAAAATGATACGGGATGTTTCACCGGTTAACGGATCAAATCTGACTTCAGTTTTTCTGTCGATCAACTTCCCGTCTTGCATCGGATCATGGAAAGTGAAAAATTCATCATGTTTGCGAAATGAAATTGGCATAGGCGTACTCCCCCTTAAAAACATCTTTCTTCCATTCTATCGTTGACTGACAGAAAAGTCAGCCGGTTGAGAGATTATCGAAGCGTAGTTATGACTTTTCCTTTTCCTTTTCCATTTTCCATAGTCACTCTTCCGCTCGCCCCATTTACAAATGTAATTTGTGGCGGAACATGACCTACGTCGGCATCGTAAACGATCGGCAATCCGGTCAGCTCTTTTATTCTTTCCATTGAATCCAATACGGTGAACCCGTTAACTTCTTGACCGGCAGGGGAGCGACCGAAGAGGATGCCCGTTGAATTTTCAAACCATCCTGCATAGACAAACTGAAGCATTGTCCGGTGAAAATCGGTGGCGTTCATTTCGCAGTTCTCGAAATACCACAAAATCGGCTCATCGTTCAAAAAGTTTTTCTGGAATGAAGCAATATCACCATAGGGGGTTCCTACAAGGTGACGGATCGTATCTATACAGCCGCCTAAAAAGCGCCCTTCCAATTCAGTGTTTCCTGATCCAACCGACTTCCATTCAGTCGGTGAATCCAATTTATAGACGTATGGATCATCCGGAGCATCATGTTGCCATTTGGATTGGAACTTTTCAGATGAATGTTGCTCAATATCTGATCCTGCAGTCGCTTGTAAGACATCCATGAATTTACTTGCAACAGGCTCCCATACATCGCTGCGCAATTCGACGAAGTTCGGTCCGTGCGCGGTTGCAATGCCGGTTTTCACTGTCAGCGCAAAAAGGAAGGTGCTCGTATCTGAATAACCTAAAATCCATTTAGGGTCAATGTCCTCCCAGTTAATGAGAGGCAAAATCTCCATCAGGATTTCCCCGCCCCATGGAGGAATGATTGTACTGATTTCCGGATTTTTGAACATAGCCATTAGCTCAGCCGCACGGATTTCTTTCTCTGCTGAAGCGGACTTGTTTTGTGTCCACACAGTATTGCCGACAGTCACTCGATAACCTCTTTTTTCAAATTGACGTCTAGCGTTTAGGACGAGATGGTGAAGGGTTTCATCAACACCTGACGACGGCGCTGTCACGCCGATTGTATTTCCTAGTTTCAAAGGATTTGGATAGCGGATCATAAGAATCACTCCATTTTCTTTCATAATTTATGGTAAGATAGTTGTATAGTAGTTTATCAAGAATTCTTAAAATTGTCCCGCACTATTTACTGAAGGGGGAGAGGGCTTGCTGAGATACAAAAAGATGTTTGCGCTGAGCGTCATTATTGCGGTTGCTTCCGCATTTATCCTGCCGGGGACTGAATCTGGATTCGGATGGCCGTTGGTATGGATAGAATATAATGGACACCCTCCTATTTCATTCGCATCAGAACTATTTCACCCAGACCATTTCAGATATGTTTCCTTCCACTTATGGAACTTAGTAATTGGGGCATTACTTATTTACGTTGTACTTTTATTGATTTACAAAGGGTTGAATAAAATAAATAAAGAAGTAGAGATAGGGGAAAAGTGAAGATGATCAAGTCCGCTACATTATATACAAACAATCTAAAAGCATTACGACGTTTTTACGGAAACGTGTTGGAACTTGATGTGATGGAATCGACAGTTGAGCAGTTCACCGTGAGGATCGGAGAATCACATCTTACATTCAAGCAAAGTGAACAACCGGCTTTTTATCACTTCGCAATCAACATCCCAGGCAATCAATTTTCTATGATGAAATACTGGATGCTGGATCGCGTGACGTTGAACCGTGAAGAAGGACGGGACGAAGTGTACTTCCCGAGCTTTGACGCGGATGCAATGTATTTTGAAGACCCGGTCGGCAATATCGTTGAGTTGATAGGCCGAAGAAAACGGGATCTATTTGGTGATTTGACAAAAGAATCATTCTTGAATATTAGCGAAATCGGTATAACGACACCGCATGTCGTCGAAGTGGGCGATGAACTGCAAGATCTCGGAATTCCGCTCCGTAATGGCACAGAAGTGGAACCGGATGAACTGAATTTTCTTGGACGTGGCGATAATTACATCGTCCTCGTTCCGCCAGGCCGTCGCTGGTATTTCTCAAAAAAAGTATCGGAAGCATATCCGCTTGAATTGACCTGGAATGAGGCACATATAAAAGTGGATGGGGAAGGAAAACTCTCATTTGAATAAATGATGAAAAGCCGATTGCATTCCAGCAAACGGCTTTATTCTTTTGTTTAAGATCACTCGCCGAGATTTATGATCACTCACCAGTGTTTATGTTCACTCAGAATACACCAAGCTCCACGATATCGAAAACTTTTTCCAAATCAACTCCTTCTGTTATAATGAAAACCGAACGAATCGGAAATAAGGTGAAGCGATGAATTTCTTATGGACATTGTTGTTTATGGCTTTAATCGGGGCGTTGATCGGGGGATTTACGAATCACTTGGCGATCAAGATGCTGTTCAGACCCCATGAGGCGAAATATATTGGAAAATGGCGTCTCCCTTTTACGCCAGGGTTGATTCCTAAACGGCGCGACGAACTTGCCGTGCAACTAGGGAGGACAGTGACGAACTATTTAGTCACTCCCGATGTATTGCGCAATAAATTATTGACACCTGAAATGGAAAGAAAAGCGGAGGCATTCCTCCAAAGTAAGATGGAAGAGCATGTACTTGAGTCGGACAAGACATTGCATGATTGGCTGCAAGTGGCGGGCGCTCATGACATTGTCGAGAAAGCAGAGCGCAAGATCGAGTCACTCATCGATGCCCAGCTCATTAGCGTGCGAACGAAATTGACATCGGGCACGATTGAAGAAATCGTTCCGGCGGAGTGGCAGGAACGGGCGAAAGCACATATTCCTGTAGTGACCAACTATATCCTGCAGCGAGCCGAGCAATTTGTGGATTCGGATGAAGGGAAAGTGATGTTCCAAAAACTGATCAATGATTTCCTTGAGTCAAAAGGGACATTTGGCGGTATGTTGAACATGTTCTTCGGGGATTCCAACTCTCTTGTTGAGAAGGTGCAGCGCGAAGCATTGAAGTTCATCAATGCGCCAGGCACGTACAATCTTCTGCATTCGTTGATCGACAAGGAATTTGCAAAGCTGCAAAAGCGTCCGATGGAGGAACTGCTTGCCAGATTCGATTGGGAGGGACTGTTCACTTCCATTAAAGCATATGCTAACAAGGAACTTGCGCTAGATACCCGTTTGGATAAAACAATCCACGATTACTGGCCAAATGGTTCCGAGTGGACTGCAGAAAATTTGACGCCGAAAGTGATGCAATTCGCTTTCGATCAAGCCCAAAAGCAACTGGAGGAATCATTGAAAAGACTGAAACTGGACGAAATTGTCAAGGAGCAGGTAGATACGTTCCCGGTTTCTGTACTGGAAGATCTCGTCCTTGGCATTTCAAGACGCGAATTCAAAATGATTACGGTCCTTGGCGCACTGTTAGGTGGTATTATCGGGATTGTGCAAGGCATGATCGTCTTTTTCACAAACTTATCTTAGGGGGAATAAATAATGGCTGTTAATATTTACGATGATTTGAACAAATTGGAGTCGACACTACGGAAGACTGACGAATTTGCAGAGGTGAAAAACGCGATTGATGAAGTGAAGAACGATGAGCAGGCGCTTGAGCTCTTCAAGAGCTTCCGAAAAATTCAAATGGATCTTCAGCAAAAGCAAATGCAAGGCGAAGAAATTGCGCATGAAGAGCTGGAGTATGCACAAAAAACAGCACAACTAGCTCAGCAAAATGAAAAGATCATGCAAATGCTTCAAGCAGAAATGAAGCTAAGCGGCCTGATTGAAGAAGTGAACCGCGTCTTAATGAAGCCGGTTCAGGAAATGTATGAAAGTATGCAATAAAAACCGGCTCAGCCGGTTTTTTTGTGTTATTATTTCAGTTAGTTAATGTTAGTTAATGATGAAAGTTGGAGTAAACCATGCAAAAAATAATCCTTACAAAATCATTCGAACAAGATTGGATCCGGATGTTCACCCATCTCGCCAATCTTTTCTTCGAGCAATCTAAAGTGAGTACTGATCCTGAAGACGAAGGTATACTTATAGATCTATCCTTGCATAAAGACGGTGCAGAAATCGTTGGCCAAGCCAATTTAACGTATGACGGCATTGAATACAGCGCCACTTTTTCTGAGCAAATGACAACCGACAATTCGGAAACTGAGACCCGTCAGCTGAAACGGATTTATTCTCACGTATTCCTTGAAGTTTTGGAGCAACTCACCGGAATGAAACAATCATGGGGAATACTCACCGGTATCCGTCCGATGAAACTGTATCACAAATACCGCCAGCAAGGTCACGGAGTCGAAGAGGCAAAACGTCTCTTAATGGAAAGACACCGGATTTCCGAAGAGAAGAGTGAGCTATTGGCGACGATTGAAAATGTCCAACTCCGGGCGATTCCCGATTTACATCAGATTCAAAACGATGTGAGCATTTACATCGGCATTCCGTTTTGCCCGACAAAATGTGCGTACTGTACATTTCCAGCTTACGCCATCCATCGGAAAAATGGCCGCGTTGAATCGTTCCTCGACGGGCTCCATGAAGAAATCCGTGAAATCGGGAAATGGTTGACGGAACGTAACATCAAAATAACAACAATCTATTTCGGCGGAGGTACGCCGACTTCCATCGAAGCGGATGAGATGGATGCCCTTTATCAGACAATGTATGATTCGTTCCCACATATGAAGGAAGTAAGGGAAGTTACTGTCGAAGCGGGACGTCCGGATACAATCACCCCTGCAAAAATTGATGTCCTGAAAAAATGGGGAATCGATCGGATCAGTGTCAAT
Source organism: Sporosarcina luteola (assembly GCF_023715245.1). Lineage (GTDB taxonomy): Bacteria > Bacillota > Bacilli > Bacillales_A > Planococcaceae > Sporosarcina > Sporosarcina luteola_C. Next base: position 56,744 of record NZ_JAMBNV010000006.1, on the reverse strand, counting down.
CCACAGTCGTATACGGATGAAACGTTGAAAGCGATCGGAAGGCATCATTCCGTCCAAGAGACGATCGATAAATTCTGGCTGTCCCGGAACATGGGGATGAAAAACATCAATATGGATCTGATTATCGGCTTGCCGAATGAAGGACTGGAAGAATTCCGCCACTCGCTCGACGAAACAGCGAAAATGCAGCCGGAGTCATTGACAGTCCATACGCTTTCATTCAAACGGGCTTCCGAAATGACGCGGAACAAAGAGAAATATAAAGTCGCTGACAGGGAAACTGTTGAACAGATGATGAAGATGGGGGAGCAATGGACGAAAGAAAATGGCTACGTCCCTTATTATTTGTATCGCCAAAAAAACATCCTCGGCAACTTGGAGAATGTTGGGTACGCGAAACCCGGCGAAGAAAGTATATACAATATTATTATCATGGAGGAAGTCCAAACAATCATCGGAATTGGTTGTGGCGCATCCAGTAAATTCATGGATCCTGTTACCGGCAAAATTACTCAATTCCAAAATCCGAAAGATCCCGCTGCCTATATCCTTACGTTTGAAGAATATATCGAAAAGAAAATTGAATATCTTGAAAGGATTTTCCCTCAAGCGATTCAAGTAGACTGAAGTCGAAATAAAAACCTTAGCACTCGAAAAGTGTTAAGGTTTTTATTTCGATTTAAGAAGGATTTTCTCAACACTCAACGAATAAGTACTAATGAATGTTTATTCATCTTTTAGAGGGGGTATTTATCTTGTATTCTACAATCGAATTGATAATGGAAGGCCGGCTTGCGCGGCTGACGATGAACAGGCCGGACTCCATGAATGCAATGGATGACACGATGATGGGAGAACTGGCTGATGCCTTCGAATCTCTTTCATCCAATGATGAAGTTCAAGTGTTGATTATTAATGGTGCTGGACGCACATTCTCGGCGGGCGGGGACATTAAGAAAATGATTGATCCCAATGCGCCAATGGATATCGAAAAAGTGATGATCAATGTGTCGCGTCTCGCAAAAGCGTTATACGAACTTCCGCAAATTACGATTGCCGCAATCCACGGATCTGCTGCAGGACTCGGTTTCAGCTTGGCGCTCGGTTGCGATGCCGTTATTGCTGAAGAGAATAGTAAACTCGCAATGAATTTCATTGGTATCGGGCTTGTGCCTGACGGGGCCGGCCATTTCTTCTTAAAAGAGCGGATCGGAGTGCCGCAAGCTAAGCAACTCATCTGGTCTGGGGAAGTGATGCGCGCGGAAACCGCTAAGGAGAAAGGGCTCATCGACCAAATCGTTCCGGACGGAAGCGTCAGTCAAGCATCTGATGCGCTAGCCCAACAGTTTCTGTCTGCTCCAATCGCGGCAATGCTTGCTTCCAAAAAGATATTACATGAGCAAAAGATTGGTGAATTGGAAAATGTATTACGCATGGAAAGCGAACAGCAAGTCGCGATGCGCAAGACAAAGGATCATTTAGAAGGAATCAATGCATTTGTAGGAAAACGAAAGCCTGCATTTGTAGGAGAATAATTACATGTGCAGCTGTTGCCTGTAATAGAGGGTAACAGCTGTACCCGCCTGTGAAAATGGGATTACACCGGAGGGAAATTATGACAAACGAACTTAAAAATGCATTGAATAGATTCATCCAAGAAAACGGGGAGAGTTTTGAAGAGGAATTATTATTCGAAGCGTCAACAGTTAGGGCGAAAATTAATACGATCCTTGAGGTAGGCAACATTGACTTAATTAACAATGCACATAAACTTGTCAGTTATGCTTTGGAAAATAAATTGGATGAGCTTCGGCAATTCGCCAAAGTGGAAGGAATTGCTTGGGCAACCCATTCATTGACACTGTCGTTCAAATTGGAGTGGGTCCAGGCGATCCGAAGGACACTTTGGACATTCCTTCAACGATATATCGCTGAAAACAATGCGGAAATCAAGTTCTTTCAGTTGGAGAGACAGATTAACAGCTCTATCGATCAATTCCTGAATGCGTTTTTCATTAGTTACTCTGCCTATAAGGATGAGCTGTTGAAGGCGCAAAGGGATTTGGTTGAAAACCTATCCGTGCCTATCATCCCGATCACCCCGACTGTTTGCATTCTGCCTATAATTGGCTCAATCGATTATTACAGGGCGAAAGTGATGGAAGAGAAGGTATTGACGGAAGTCGGCCGATTACATATTCAAACATTGCTGATGGACCTATCTGGAATCGCGGACATGGAAGCTGAAGTGATTGATCAGTTGAAGAAGATCATTGACGGGGCGGCGATGATGGGATGTTCGACTGCAATTACTGGATTAAGGCCGGATGTCGTCCGTAGCATGGTACGTCTCGGCGTACAGTTCGAGAGGAATACGCAAATGGTCGGAACGCTTCAACAAGCTCTGAGCATTTATTTTACAAATTAAAAAAACTTAATCCTCTATGGGATCAAGTTCTTTTGATCTGTATTTATCTGCTGTGTCCCGCCAAGTGAAATATCCTCTTTCCACCGCCGCAATCAATAATTCGGCAGTCGCGATATTCGTAGCGAGCGGTATTCCGTATACATCACAAAGTCGCAATAATGCGCTAACATCAGGCTCATGGGGCTGTGCGGTCAATGGATCGCGGAAGAACAGAATCAAGTCCAGCTTTCCAGTGGCGATCATCGCTCCGATTTGCTGGTCCCCGCCTAAAGGTCCGGACATCATGCGGTGAACTTTAAGGCCTGTCTCCTTCATGATTCGTTTACCGGTAGTGCCTGTTGCATACAACTCAAATTTCGAAAATACGTGTTCGTACGCAATCGTGAAATTCACCATTTCATCTTTTTTCTGATCATGGGCAATGAGTGCAATGTTCAAAAGAAGCACCTCCATACTGTGGCTTGCACCATTAACATATCATAGCGGCAAGATTGCCGCCAAACTTTACATCAGACATGAAATAGCAAAAGTTTTCCTGCGGGCGAAGCAAGGCGATGTGTTTGTTCAAGAAGATTTTTTTCTTCGAGCAATGCATGGCCTTTTTCTTTTGCCGTTTCATCATTATCTGCCGTGAACGTTTCTTCTGTAATTAACTTTCCTGTCTTCTCGTAAGCCGTCAATTTATAAGTTCTCAAGCTGCTCATCCTTCCGTGCTTTTCTCCATTATACTATGAATGTCTGGAAAATGAATAGTTATTCATTTCAAAAACGATTGTAAAGGTTACTTGACATCCCACATATAGTAAAGTAAGCTTTACGTAAAGCTACCTTTACAATTGAAAGGGGGAGCATGTAACTGAATAACTTGATTAAGGAAATGCGTACTGAAATGGGATTGACGCAGGATGATCTTGCGGAGAGGTTGGAAGTGTCGAGACAGACAATTATCTCTCTCGAAAAGGGAAGGTATAATCCTTCGCTAATTTTGGCCTTTAAAATCGCAAGGCTCTTTAATTGCCGTATTGAAGATATTTTTCAACCGGAGGAGGAATGAGTATGTACGAAGGGTTTGATATTTGGACGTTTTTAGTTGGTTTGCCATTGGGGTTAGTCATATGGGCAATCGTCTGGTTCTTTGTAAGGAAAAAAGGGATGAAAGAGCGCATTTTTGATGAAAGATATGCGAATCTCCATCGACACGCGAGATCGATCTCCTGGAAGGTGATGACTGGTGCAATTTTAATTGCTTGGATCATCGTCATGATTGTTGAAGGGGCGAAATTGGCGTTTTTCATCCTTACCGCGCTTTGGGTCATTCATATGCTTTCATGGGCGATAGGAGCAGCGATTGTTAATAAACATCATTGATCGAAAGGCGGGTAATAATAAGCGGATTTAATGAAACTATCTCTCTAGTAATTACGTAATAGAAAGAAGCCTGTAATAGGAAGGGGATAAACAATGTCATTGCAACTTGAAAACGTAACGAAGCGGTTCGGGGATTTCACCGCTGTCGATCATTTGAATCTAACCGTGGATAAAGGCTCCATGTACGGATTCCTTGGCGCAAACGGGGCGGGTAAGACGACTACGTTCCGGATGATTCTAGGATTATTGAACGCGAATGAAGGTCATATCACTTGGAACGATAAAACAATCTCTTATGCAACGAGTCCTGAAATCGGCTATTTGCCTGAAGAGCGGGGACTGTATCCCAAGATGAAAGTTGAAGATCAGCTCATTTTCCTTGGCGAGCTGCGCGGGATGAAAAAGGCGGATGCGAAGAAGTCGATCGATTATTGGCTCGAACGGTTCGAAGTTTCCCAAAACAAGAACAAAAAAGTGGAAGAGCTGTCGAAAGGGAACCAGCAGAAGATTCAAGTTATCGCAGCACTTATGCATGATCCGAAACTGCTCATCCTCGATGAACCGTTCTCGGGCCTTGATCCGGTGAACGTAGAAATGTTGAAGAAAGCGATCACCGATTTCAGGAATAACGGCGCGACGATCCTATTTTCCAGCCACAGGATGGACCATGTGGAAGAATTATGCGAGAAGCTGAGCATCATCCATCACGGCAAACAGATTGTAAGCGGCTCGCTCCGGGATGTGAAACGCTCATTCGATAGGCAAAATGTGCGAATTCGTTCCGATTATGATCTGACGGGACTCGGCAGCGTGCCGGGAGTCCTTTCCGTCGCCCATTCGGTCGAAGGAGCTGTATTCCAAATCGAGGATGAAAAAGTCGCGAACGATTTGCTTTCTGCTGCATTGGAAGCGGGGCCTCTCCGTCATTTTGAAATCGAAGAGCCTTCCTTGCAAGACATATTCATCGCAAAGGTGGGGAAAGAATATGCGTGAGTTTTGGATCATCTTTAAACAGGCATTTACGTCAAAGGCAAAATCCAAGTCCTTCATTATTACTACTGCACTCATGATTGCAGGTATATTCCTGCTCTCAAATATATCAAAGATCATCGATACGGTGCAAAATGTAACCGGAGCAGGAGATTCACAAGAAGTCCTTCAAGTCGTGGATGAGAGCGGCATCATCGTTGACAGACTTCAATCGCAGTTGGAAGCAGGAGAATACGATATTTCAGTCAAAGCGGCTACTGAATCGGAGGCAGCTCTTGCTGATAAAGTATCTTCTGGCGAGATCGAGTCATTCCTAGCTCTTTCAGTTGATGAACATGGTACAATCCATGCTAATTATACGACAATGAGCATGATTGACTTTTCAATACCGCGACGCATCCAGGAGGCATTGCAATCAATTCAGACTGAACTGAAAGCCGAGGAGCTTTCACTGACAGGTGCACAAGTGCAAACGTTGTTTACACCGATCCAGTTTGAGCAGAAGAATGTTTCGAGGTCTGCAAAATCGGAAGAGGAACTTGGCCAGGCGAGAGTCCTCGTCTATGTCCTCATGTTTGTCATCTATTTTGCAGTCATCTTGTATTCGAGCATGATTGCGATGGATGTAGCGAACGAAAAATCTTCGAGAGTGATGGAAATCCTCATCTCGAGTGTCTCACCTGTGAAGCATATGTTTGCAAAGGTGCTAGGTATCGGATCACTAGGGATTTTACAGATCCTCATTTATGGAGTAGCAGGCTTTATCGCCTTAAAGACGTCTTCTACGGAAGTGCCTGGCGAGTTTTCCGATTTCTTGAGCATACAGGATGTTAGCATCAGCACATTAGTATACGCAGCAGTGTTCTTCCTGCTCGGCTATTTCCTTTATGCAACACTTGCCGCATTATTAGGTTCTTTGGTCAGCAGGACGGAAGATGTCCAGCAAATGATCATGCCGATGTCCTTACTCATCGTGGCGGCATTCCTCATTGCCATGACGGGCTTGGGCAATCCCGAAGTCGGCTATGTCACGTATTCATCGTACTTCCCGTTCTTTGCACCACTCGTCATGTTTTTACGGGTAGGTATGCTCGATCTTCCTTTGTGGGAACCGTTGCTGTCAATCGCCATTATGCTGTTGACGATTTTCATCCTCGGTTGGTTCGGAGCGAGAGTGTACCGTGGCGGCGTCCTCATGTATGGACCTTCACGTTCACTGAAAGACATCAAAAAAGCGATTCAATTAGGGAAAGAGTGATAATTGCCGTTTTTCGTCGGGAAGTTCGACGGAGAGCGGCTTTATCTATGATATATATTTTCTATTATCCTTTCGCATATGGTAAAATTAGAACAAATATTCGTCAGGAAAGGGGAGGGGGCTCCTTGTCTACAATCCGTTTTCTCCATACGGCTGATTTGCATCTCGACAGTCCATTCAAAGGGATGACAGGACTGCCGCCAGCACGTTTGAATGAATTGCGGGAGAGCACGTTCACCGCATTTAACCGATTTATTGACTATGCCGTGGAAACGTCTCCGGACTTCATTGTAATTGTAGGAGATTTATATGATGGCGAAGACCGTAGCTTACGTGCACAGCGGAAGTTCCAAGATGGAATGGAAAAGTTGCATGAAGCGGAAATTCCTGTCTATATCACGTATGGGAACCATGATCATCTGAGTGGGAATTGGACCCGTTTCGAACTGCCGCCAAATGTCCACGAGTTTTCCGGTGACGTGGAAGAAGTATCATTGACGGTGAGAGGCATGGACGTTGTGCTCCACGGCTTCAGTTATCCGAATAGGCATGTCCGGGAAGAAATGATCAGCAACTACCCGACTGCGTCGGATAATCAATCCTTCCATATCGGACTATTGCACGGCAGTCTAGCCGGAAATGAATCGCATGCGGTCTACTCGCCTTTCACAATCGGGGAGCTGCAGTCGAAGCATTATGATTACTGGGCACTTGGCCATATCCATGTACGCCAACACTTATCGGAAGATCCGCCGATTGTCTATCCGGGGAATATCCAAGGACGCCACCGGAATGAATCGGGTGAAAAAGGTTTTTTCGATGTAGAGCTTAGTAAATCGGAGGCGATCTTGACATTCATTCCGACATCAGCCGTTCATTTTGGGAAAATCCAAATTCCTTGTGTCGATATCCGGCATGCGAATGAATGGCTTGCCGTCTGTGAGGATGCGCTACTTTCATTCGTTTCCGAACATGGGCCGTCTGTCGTCGATGTTGAAATTCTCAATCTCGACGAGGAAACCGCCGCCTTTTTTGCACAAACAGCCGAAGACATATGGCTGGAAACTATCCGTGAAATATTGGATATGCATGAACCTTTTGTGTGGGTACAGCGTTTGACCGTACTAAACACTTTCCATAGGCAAGAAAACAATTCGCTCCTGGAATCCGTCCTTGGACAAGTCGACAGCTGGTCAGAAAACGATTGGAAACATGTGCTTGGAGACGTTTATCAACATGTCCGGACAGCGCGATACCTTGACCCGTTGAAGGAAGAAGATATAAAAGATTTACGGAATGAAGTTGAGAAACTCCTGTTGAATGAATTGCCGACAGTGCTGGAGGTGAATAGATGAAAATTCGAAAGTTAGTCATTTACGGCTTCGGGAAGCATGAAAACAAGACAATCGATTTCCGTGACGGCATAAATGTAATTTACGGCCACAATGAAGCGGGCAAGACGACAATCCAGCAATTCATCGTGCAGACGCTTTTTGGCTTTCCGCAAAAGAATAGCGCACAGCTTCGATATGAACCGAAAGCAGGCGGTAAATTTGGCGGTCAAGTCCATTTGCATGATGAAGTTTATGGAAATTGCATCGTAGAACGGGTGCAAGGAAAATCATCTGGTGACGTCACCGTCTATTTCGAGGATGGCACGACAGGCGGCGAAGAAGCTGTAAAAGCATTGGTACGGCAATATGACCGGGCTTCATTTGAATCAATTTTTTCGTTCTCTATTCTTCAATTGCAAGGCTTCGAACGGATGGACGAGACCGAATTAAGCCGGACGCTCCTCTCTTCGGGCACAACAGGTGTCGACACATTATTGCGTGTTGAAAAAAAGATGGAGAAGGAAATGGGGGATTTATTCAAGAAATCTGGCCGTAATCCTGAAATGAACGTCCGGGCCATCGAGTTGAAGGAGATGGAGAAAGAGCTGAAAAGTGAACAGGAGCGGATGGCAACCTTTGCTCCGAAAATGGATAGGATCCATGAAATAGAAAGGGAATGGCTAGAAGCGAAAGCGGCATATGAATCGTTGCGGGACCAATATCGTGCACTCGAACTGGAGCTGCAATTATTGCCGTTGAGAGAGCGGAAGCGTAACCTTGCAAGAAGGCTGGACGAAGTACGGAAATCTTCCTTTCCGTCTGACGGCATACGTCGATTTGAGATGATCAGCGGCAGATTGACGGAGCTGGAGGCGAAGAAGCGCGGTCTGAGTGCTGAGCTAACGGCAATGGCGGAGAAAATCCCTACTTATCCGCGTCCCGAAATGCTTACGGAAATGGAGCGATTGCTTGCACGAGAGCCGGAATGGCATGAGTGGCGGTCAGCTGTTGGCTCCATCCATGAAAGGTTAACTCAGCTGAATTTGAAGAGGATGCGCCTGCTCGATCGATTAGGCTTGGATACATCGGACGAGCTGTTGCAGGCCGACGTTTCGATTCATCAGGAAGAGTTTCTATACGGACAACTGCAGGAACTGAATGATATGAATCAACAGATCGGGTATATAGATCGGCAGCTTACCCAATTGGAGAACGAACTTCGCGACATTCGAACCGACCAGCTTTCATTGCAAAAGAATTCCCCTACGGAAGCGGAAAAGAAACAAGCTGAAGAGTGGCCGTCGATCCGAAGGCGATTGGCTGAAGCGAAAGCGTATGTACACATGAGCCGCTCAAGCCGGGATGATGGAAACCCGCAACTGCTTTGGATGGTTCTACTTGTCGCAGCTGCCATCTCCATTGTAGGGTTGATCGGGGACCAATGGATAGTCGTCGGACTTGGTGCGTGCCTAGCGGTCATTGCCGCACTTTCAAAAATAGGCAAGCGCAGCGATCAGCCGTCACTCAAGAATGTTGAAATGGAGCGTTTCATTAACGAATATGCAGGACAGGAAGCGGAGATGGAAGCGCTCATCGTAAAAGTGCAAGACTATGAACAGAGGCACAGCTTGCTAGAAGAGGCAGCCAAGGCGAATGAACGGAAGATGGGTGTGCTGGAGGAAGAGTATGGGGCAATCGTGCAAGAGAAGGAACGTCTCGAACAATCAATAAGCGAATTCTTTGTTGCCTATGGCCTGCGGAAAATCCCGAATCCGGGCATCCTTCATGAGTTTTTCGGCATGGCACGCTCGTTGCAGGAAATAGAACGCGAGCTGGAAGACGCTGCACGCCAATCTGCAGAGATACAAGACAAAATCCGCATGAGGCAAACAGAGGTCGAACGGCTTGTTCCGGCGGGGGCATCCGAATCGTCGATCTATGAGAAATTGCGGTCTGACTATCTGTCTGTAAAAGAAAAAGCGCAAGCGTTTAAAGCCTTAACGCAGAAGATTGAAGAAACCCAAATGCAGAAACAGGAAGTGGGAGAGCTGCTATCTTCCTTGCGCAGTCAACAACAAGATTTATTCACAGAAGCTGGAGTAGAGACGGAAGAGCAGTATTACAAAGCTTATGCCGACTATCAGGAATCGTTGACGTTGATGCAGCAACTTGAAGATATCGAATCCCAGTTGTCAGTGCATGGCGCTGGTGAGGATGTTAGCGGCCGTTCGGAAGGAGAGCTCCGAGAAGAAGTCCATGAAGTTGAAAGACGTCTAGCAGACCTCGAAGAAATAATGAATTCGTTTGTGAAAGAAAAAGCCTCATTGGAAGTTGAAACGGAGAAGCTGTTGACGGATGACTCCTATCAGCGGAAACAACAACTGTTTGAAATGAAGAAGGCGGAGTTTGGCGAGCTTGCGAAACAATGGTCGGTCCGCCAAGCGGTTGTTGAAGCGATTAAAGGCATGATGGAGGAATTAAAGGAGAAGAAGCTGCCCGAAGTGCTAAATGGAGCGGAAAAACTGTTTAGTGAACTGACGGGAGGCACTTACATGTCACTCGCATTATCGGAAAATGGATACTTCCATGCCGTTGCCCAAGATGGAAGGCGGTATCCAATTATTGAACTTAGCCAGGCGACAAAGGAACAGGCGTATATTGCTTTGCGCTTGTCGCTTGCAGCCGCAAAAGAAAAAACGGCACCTTTTCCACTAGTAATGGATGATCCTTTTGTCCACTTTGACGAAATGAGATCATCACGTATGTTTAAAATAATGGAGCGGCTAAGTGCGAAGCATCAGTTCATCTATTTCACATGTCATGATAAGATAGTAGAATACTGGACAAATGCTACGATTATTAACGTTTCCGACATTGGAAGCGCCAAGGGGGCGATGATAAGGTGAAAAAAATTTTGGAACATCAAGTCGGGGAGCCGGTTGAGCTTTATTTACTCATTAAACAATCGACGAAGGGGATCACTCAACAGGGGAGCCCGTTCATGACACTCATTTTGCAAGATAAAAGCGGTGATATCGAGGCGAAGCTTTGGGATGCCGGTGAAGAGCATGAACGTCTGTATGCTGCTGCAACAATCGTCAAAGTCGGCGGAGAAGTGCATGAATACAGAGGGAAAAACCAGCTGCGCATTAAAAGCATCCGTCCTGCGAAAGAAGACGAAGGTGTGACGATATCGGATCTCGTCCCATCTTCCGCAAAGAGCAAGGAAGTGCTTTATGAAGAGCTGCTGCAATACTTCTTCGAGATGAAAAATCCGCATATCCAGCGGATCACGAGACATCTATTGAAAAAACACCAATCAGATTTCCTCGTTTACCCTGCTGCTACTAGGAACCATCATGATTATGTGTCTGGGCTTCTAGATCATGTCGTATCCATGTTGAAGCTCGGAAAGGCGATTGCCGAATTATATCCTTCTTTGAATAAGGATCTTCTATATGCAGGAATCATCTTGCACGATGTCGGGAAAGTGATCGAGCTATCTGGTCCTATCGGTACGCAATATACAGTGGAAGGGAACTTGCTCGGCCATATTACAATCATGGTGAATGAAATATCGAAAGCAGCGGACGAACTCGAAATTCATGGGGAAGAAGTGATGCTTCTTCAGCATATGGTCCTCTCCCACCACGGCAAAGAAGAGTGGGGAAGCCCGAAACGTCCGATGTTGATGGAAGCGGAAATACTTCATTATATCGATAATATCGATGCGAAAATGAATATGCTTGATCGGGCGATGTCTAAGACGGCGAACGGTGAATTCACAGAAAGAATTTTCCCACTGGACAACCGATCTTTCTACAAACCGAATATTGAATAGAAAAAAGGGCTGTCTGCAAGTCGATGGATGATCGATTTGCAGACAGCCCTTTACAATCTTATTTCTTTTCTTTATCTTCCTTATCAGCTGTTGCTGGCAAGTAGCTGTCCAAAGCTTTCTTGAACTCATCGACTTTAATATCGACGTCAGCCGCTTTAATCAATTCTTGAAGCTTCTCTTCGAATTGGACACGTTTCAATCCATCTTCAATTTCAGTTTTAATTTCTTCTTCTGTCTTCTCAGTTTCAGCTTTACGAGTGTCGAGCATTTCAATGATATGGTAACCGAAGCTTGTTTTTACAGGTTCACTGATTTCACCTTTTTTAAGGGAATATGCCGCATCTTCGAACTCTTGTACCATTTTGCCCGGGCCGAACCATCCGAGGTCTCCGCCTGTTTGTTCTGCAACAGGTTCAGTGGAATATTCTTTCGCCAATTCAGCGAAATCTCCACCATCCTTCACTTTCGCCAATACCTCTTTCGCAGTATCTTCGTCTTTAACAACGATATGGCGAGCATGAATTTCCGTTTTTGCACGTTCCACGCCTTTTGCGATCTCTTCATCAGACACTTTCAATGACTCGATCATTTTCTTCTGGATCATTTGGGATTTTACGTTCTTTTCAAAGAACTTTTCAGAGACGCCTTGTTGTTGGAGGTACATCTCGAAATTATCTCCTAGCGCATCTTTTTGTGATTTAACTTCTTCTTTCCATTCCTTGTCCGAAACTTTGTACTCCGTTTCCAACACTTGTTGAAGAAGCAAGTTTTCCATTACTGGTAGGCCAACTGCATCTTTCATTTCCTCATATAGATCTTCTTTTGTAATAGTTCCGACTTTAGTTGTGGCGATGATTTCCTCATCAGCCGCTTTTTGATCACTACATGCAGCCATTGTTAATACTGAGGCCGCCATTGTCATAGCAAGGACTGTCTTTTTCATGGTTTTTTCTCCCCTAACTTTTCTCTACAACAGTTGATACTATACCATAAAAACGATCATAAAACAAAAAGGTTCCTTACCAAATGCCTAAAACGAGTAATCATTGGTTGCATAGGATACTAGGAGAGAGGAGGTGCCCTAATGAGTGGATATGGCCATGGCTCTTCTGGATTCGCTTTGATTGTTGTGCTGTTCATTCTGTTGATCATCGTCGGAGCTGCGTACTTGTACTAAAAGAAAAAGTCCAACTCCCTGAAATAGGGGGCTGGACTTTTTCAATCTTATACGTTCAATAGCACTTCAAGATAGAACGAAAGAATCAAGATCGTAATTAAGATATTGACTGTGCGATATATTTTTGGTTGCTTTTCTTCAGGGATTTCCCGCGATTGACATAACGCGAAAGTCATCTTATTGATTTGGAATAAATAAAACAATGAAAACATGACAGTAACGATAAGGATCAAATCAATTCCTCCTCTTTAAACCTTCACTTCATCATAGCAGAATCATGTCGGAAATGACATTATTTTTCATCGGCCGTCTGCAATTCAGCGGTCTCTTGCGGTTCTCTTTCGGAATGGTTCAAAGAGGCCAGGTCATCGTCAAAAGAATTATCGATCCGTTTGAAACCAAGTTCGAATATTTCCATGAAATCTTCCCCGTAAATATTCCGGATGACAGACATGACTTCCAAAAACTCAGGGAACTTCCCATAAATGCCTTTCATCGGAAGCGAGCCGTCCAGGATTCCATGATCTGAGTCATAATAGCGTTCATTCATGCCATTAAGTAGTTCTTCACCTTCCTCGGTGACAGATACATATGTATTCCGACGATCGTCGTCTTTCTTGAAGAATTGCAGATATCCCCGCTCTTCAAGTTTCTTTGAAAAGTTGAAAGCTGTGGAGACGTGCATGACGCCGAATTTTGCGATGTCCGAAATGGTTGCGCCTTGAAGATGGTATGCAATCCATAGAATATGGTGTTCATTAATATTCAAGTCATAAGGTTTTATCCATTGCTGCCAATCCTTTTCTACTGCTTTCCAAAGTGCTTTTGACATCTGGGCAACGCGTTGACTATAAATCATTGCTTCTTTTGGGGAAAATTTTTGCTCAGTCATGAAATACCTCCAACATCAAATAGTTTGTCTTTTTCATTATAGCAGGAAAATATCAAATAAAGAAGTTGAAATTCTAAAAATACTATATATTCTTAAATGAATTGATGTGTCGACAGTTAAAATGGTGGGGTTTTCCAAGTGGTTTTGGGGTTGAAAAACTATTCTGTATACGTTGATTTCCGTTTCAGGCGGACGCTTTCCGCGGGCACGGCTTCAGCCGCTTCCTTCGCTACGCTCAGTCCAGGGTCTTCAGCTCGCGCTGTTCCCGCTGGAGTCGCCGCCTTACACTTCAATCTACTTCGATTCTTTTTGCAAATGAATACATATTAAACGCACTTAGAGATTTCTTTCAGTGCGTTAGATACCTTCATAATTTAAGGGAGATACATTTATTCTTCTACACTATCCAACTGTTTGTAGTAATTATCTACAATCGGATGAATATCTGGGGTTGAGTCATAATAGGTGTTACCAATATTATTTAACGTGAATTTAAATTCTCTTTCACCATCAAAAAGAGTAATACCGTACCGCCAACCTACACGTTTTTCTTGATTGTTTTGCGGAGTAAATTCTATATCTTTAATTAAAGTTAGAAATTCATCAATCTGTTCTTGATTAGTTATTGTTTTTGAAGAGCCAGTTGAACCGTCTTGAATGATGACTTTATCTACATTTACGATTTTTGCATTCATATAAAATGTTTCTAATGATTGTGTCTTTCCATTTGTACAAGCCGAAACCATAAATAGACTTGCCAACAAAATTAAAAACGCATTTTTTTTCAATTAATCCACCTCTAATGGTAGTAGAAATCCAGACCTTGTTCAACCGACTGTGCGGGTTAATTAAGAAGGAATAAGATGTTTGAATGTAGAATTCATTTATGTAACACACTTCCATTTCTGAAATTAGTAAAGGGGATGCACGTAATGACGGAGGGCTTTTTAAAAGTTCAAGACGTACTTGAAAATTACAGATCGGCTGTTTACGAAAAAGATGTTGAAAAGTTCTTATCCCTGTATGCTTCCGAAGTGCATATTTATGATTGCTGGGGGAACTGGGAGAGCAAGGGTATTTCTTCATGGAAGGAGAATGTGGTGGAGTGGTTTAAAGGACTGAGTGCGGATGGTATTTTACTAAAAGTCGAGTTTGATGATCTAGTAGTTGAAGAAAATTCAGATCTGGCATTCGTTCATTGTGCTGTGACGTTTGCTGCTTACCTAGAAGATTCTTGTGAGAAACTTCGTCAAATGACAAATCGGTTTACATTTGGTTTAAAAAAATCGAATGAATCGTGGGTCATCGCTCATGAACATTCATCATTACCTATAAATATGGAAACTGGTAAAGGGATATTTAATGTGAAATAAAAAAAGAGCAGCGGCTGACGGAAAGCAATATAGCCAAACTCAATATATATCGAGTTTGGCTATTATCAAGTCTATGATTTCTGTTGTTCTGCTATCGATTGTTCCAATTCAGCTAGTGACGTCTGAATCGCTGAAAGTTCCTTCTCGAGCTTTAGTCTATTCGAATCGGTCGAGAGTTGCCATTGGTCGATAGACCCCTTAATTCCATTAACCGCATCAGGAACTAACTCACTCGCTTCCTTCGTCATATGTGTGATAGAGTTTTTCAACTCAGCAATTCTTCCTTTCACGTCACTCAATTTATGTTTCATGTCAGTTGAAGCGCCCTTAACGGTCGAGCGGATTTCGCTGCCCGTTTGCGGAGTGGAAAATAATACAGTGACAGCGGCCGTCACCGAACCTGCAAGTAAACCCGCCAAAAACGTAGATGCTTTCATGGAGTGCACTCCTTTCATTTCGAATAGTATTCCTTTTCATAGTTTAATTAAAACATGGCAAACTGTTTCGGGCAAATGAAAAAAGCTTTCCCCATGAGAGGAAAGCTTTTAGTTTGAATTGGATAATGCTGTTTTAAATGAAGTACGCTTCAACAAAGTTTGAATGATCGGGTAGATGATGAAAAATACTATACCGTTCATAGCGATTGCGGGTAGGACGACTGTTACGAACAATAATCCAAAAGGTACTTTCGCGCCAATGACGAAAATGGCGACGGATAGAAAAATTGTTCCTGAAAGCAGTGTTCCGCAGCAAGCGATGATTGTTGAAACGATAATATGGTTTGCAGCTTTTCTAAGTAGTGCAATGACCGCAAAAACAATAAACGCCGTAATGAACTTATCGATGATATTCGGTATGAATCCTCCTGGGAAACTTGTAAAGATCCCTGATAGGACTCCGGTCGTCGCTCCCAGTAAAAAGACGCTCTTGACGTCCGGGAATAAAAAGATGCCGATGAACATCATCGTCAGCATGAAGTCAGGCTTCATGCCTTCACCGTAACCCGGTATGACCAAGTACAAAGCAGCACCGACTGAAACCAATAGCGCCATCAACATAAGATTTTTCGTATTCAATTCTCATCTCTCCTCAACTGGACTCTATTTTTTGCTCTCCTGACGTATCCTCGTGATCGTCAGCGAAAACTTATGAAAAGTATACTGGTAATTTCATGGAATTGCAAGTCTTATTATTCGCTGAAACGGCTTCGGATCTGATTCGCGATTTCTTGGATCCGTTCTTGAGGAAATTCCTCTACCTTCGGATTCCAGTCTGACTCGAAACCGTCCGTTTGATCATATCTCGGGATGAAATGCATGTGAAAGTGGAACACGGCTTGTCCAGCTGGAGCTCCATTGTTTTGAAGCAAGTTCATTCCGGCAGGCTTGAACTCCTCTTTTAAAAGGTTCGCGATTTTCGGGGCTACAGAAAAAAGTTGCGAAGCTTCTTCTTCCGTCACATCATAAAGGTTTTCCCGATGGATTTTCGGGATAAGCAACACATGCCCTTTCGTCACAGGCATGACATCCATAATGACAACGACGTTCTCGTCTTCATAGATTTTCTCGCTGGGGAGGGTGCCTTCTACAATTTTACAAAAGATACATGATGTCATTTGCGGTCATCCTTTCCGATTGTCAGTCTCCACATTAGGAGTAGTATTCATTAATGACACAAGTGTAGCATATTTTCAGGTAATGCGTGAAAGATGGACAAAGCATTCCGGTCTGATGTTTGGTAAAATGGAAACTAGAATGGAGGATGACTATGGCAATTCTTGAAGTGAAAGAAGTGACAGGCGGGTATACACGTAAGCCTGTTCTGCATGAATTATCATTTGAAATCGGCAAGGGTGAGCTCGTCGGCTTAATCGGCTTGAACGGTGCCGGGAAAAGTACAACGATTAAACATATTATCGGACTGATGAATCCGCATGAAGGCGAAATTGTAGTGAATGGCGTCACGTTTCGCGAAAACCCTGAAGTTTACCGTAAAGCGTTCACATACATTCCTGAAACACCGATTCTATATGAAGAGCTGACGCTGAAGGAACATCTTGAATTGACAGCGATGGCATATGGACTGGATCATGAATCGTTCGAGGCGCGTACTGAAATACTTTTGAAAGAGTTCATGATGGAGAAGCGGCTGAATTGGTTTCCATCTCATTTCTCGAAAGGGATGCGGCAAAAAGTCATGATTCTTTGCGCTTTTTTAGTGGAACCTTCCCTGTATATTATCGATGAGCCGTTTGTCGGACTTGACCCGATCGGGATTCGTTCTTTGCTTGATCAAATAGAAGAAAGAAAAGCAAATGGCGCTTCCGTATTGATGTCTACACATGTGCTTTCCACTGCTGAAAAGTATTGCGACCGGATTATTCTGCTGCATGAAGGACGGGTAAGGGCACAAGGGACAATGGATGATTTGCGGAAAGCCTTCAACAGGCCAGGTGCCACTTTGGACGAGCTCTATATTTCAATGACCGGGGATCATGATCATGAACAGCTTGCGTGAGATTTGGGGCGATCGTTTTATCCGTTATATGAATGAACTGCAAAAGTATATGAGGTTCGTCTTCACCGGCCATTTGGCAATTGTTCTTCTCTTTACGATAGGGGCGGGCGGATACGCGTACAGTGAATGGTTGAAGGAAGTGCCATCCGAATTTCCTTCAGCAATCCTCGCTGCAGTCCTCATCGGGGCGGCTTTATCAATTGGCTCACCGATTACGTTACTGAAGCCTGCAGATATCGTCTTTTTCCTTCCGATGGAAAATAAGCTTGAAGACTATCTGAAACGGTCACTGCGCTATTCACTAGTTTCCCAGCTTCCAGTGCCCTACATTCTATTCATCGTCCTATTGCCATTGTTGGCGGCAACTGATGTCGCTGGAAAACCGCAATTCATTCTGACGGCCATCGTCATTTTCCTGGTTAAATGGAAGTATGTAGAGACGGAGTACTATTACCGCCGCGCCAATGAAGGGGTGGGAATGTGGAAGGACCGTCTTGTCCGGTTCGTATTGGCTTCTCTTCTCTTGTATGCGGTGCTTACAGGAATTTCTTATTTAATCCCTTTAATTCCTCTAGTCGGTGTGCTGATGGCAGTCTATTATTTATTCTGGAAGAAAAGAAGCGTTGCAAACCCGTTTCCTTATGAACATTTCATAGCGCTAGAGCAAAATCGTATGATGCGTTTTTACCGATTCGCAAACTATTTCACGGACGTTCCGCATTTAAAAGGATCGGTCAGTCGCCGTGCATGGCTCGGATTCCTTATGCGTCCTGCAAAATACGGACAAGCATCGCCTCAACGCTACTTGCTGCGAAGGACTCTTGTGCGTACAGACGATATTTTTTGGCTATGGGTCAGATTGACCGCATTATCGGTAGTAGGCGTCGTTCTCATTCCTTTCCCGATCGTCGTCTATATTTTCATTGGGGCATTGGCATTTGCATCATCCATCCAGTTGGTCCATGCACTACGGGCGGGGGATGACTTCAGGATGGATATGTTGTTCCCTGAAACGGACAATACGAGGCAGTCTGCCATCCGGAAAACAGTTAGCGGCGTTCAACTGCTGCAGTCAATTTCTGTTCTCGTGGCTGGCCTCCTGACATTCGGCGTATCCTTGACGCCTGTGATCATGGCGGTCATTGTCTTCGTCGTTTCCGAAGCGACAATCCGTGTTTCCAATGAAAAGTCGGAAGAAGTATGAATAATCGATGTGAAAAAATAAAAATAGAATATTCCCAAAAACCTTGCAACTGAAGCCCGAAGTTATGTATAATGAAAAAAAGGCATCAGGGGTGAGGGAAATGGAAAACAATTATTCATATGCCGAGTTCTTAAAAGCCGTGGGGAAAAATAGTACATCGCTTCAAGCGGAGAGATTGTTAAATGATATTTATATGGATCTATTCCTGAACCATATTCATCGGGAGCAAACGAAAAAACGTCTCTTGCGGCTGATTGATCTTGCACTTGATGATAAGGACGAGTACGCTTTCAAAAGTCTGACGGATGAACTGATGAAACTTGAAGAAAATTAAACAACGTAAGCGGGCTGCTAGCTAATCAATCAATTAGCTGAGCAGGCCCGCTTTTTATTATTGTATCGGCCAGCTCCTCGAGTCGCTTCGGTCTTGAAGCAAAAGGCAAAAAGCGCCTTTTATCCAAGCCCTCCATCGCTTGTCGGAGCTAAACGGGCCGCCTCCATTTTTGTTTTGAACGTATGTTCTCTTATTTCTTTGGACTTGGCAGAGTCTATGTTAAAATAGAGATAATTCATTTGGGGAGGGGCTTGCATGGTCCAGAAATTCGATTTACACGCTCCTTACGTTCCGTTGGGCGACCAGCCTGCCGCCATTTCGCAGCTCGTGGAAGGCATCAAGGAAGGCAAAAAGCATCAGACGCTTTTAGGGGCGACCGGAACAGGGAAGACGTTCACAGTTTCAAATGTTTTAACAGAAGTTAATAAACCGACACTAGTCATTGCACATAATAAAACAC
Source organism: Sporosarcina luteola (assembly GCF_023715245.1). Taxonomy (GTDB): domain Bacteria; phylum Bacillota; class Bacilli; order Bacillales_A; family Planococcaceae; genus Sporosarcina; species Sporosarcina luteola_C. The sequence goes on along the minus strand of NZ_JAMBNV010000006.1, from coordinate 37,568 downwards.
TCGCCGGCCAATTGTACAGCGAGTTCAAAGAGTTCTTTCCGAATAATGCGGTTGAGTATTTCGTCAGCTTCTATGATTTCTACCAACCGGAAGCATATATGCCGCATACGGACACTTATATAGAGAAGGACGCGACAATTAACGACGAGATCGACAAGCTACGCCACTCCGCTACATCTGCCTTGTTCGAAAGGAATGATGTACTGATCGTAGCATCCGTATCTTGCATTTACGGCCTTGGTTCGCCTGAGGAGTACGGAAAGCATGTCGTATCGCTCAGGTCAGGCATGGAAATTGGGCGGAATGATCTCCTCCGGCGATTCGTCGATATCCAATATTCAAGAAACGATATTAGTTTCACACGGGGGACATTCCGTGTCAGGGGAGACGTCGTAGAAATATTCCCTGCTTCACAGGACGAACATTGCATCCGCATCGAGTTTTTTGGCGATGAAATTGACCGTATCCGTGAAGTCGATGCTCTTACAGGTGAAATTTTAGGCGAACGTGAACATGTCGCGATCTTCCCTGCATCCCACTTCGTCACGGGCGAAGAGAAAATGGTGAAGGCGATAGCGAATATCGAAACGGAATTGGAAGAGCGCCTCGCCGTGCTGCGCAAGGAAGATAAACTCCTAGAAGCGCAGCGGCTTGAGCAACGTACCCGCTATGACTTGGAAATGATGCGGGAAATGGGCTTCTGCTCAGGGATCGAGAACTATTCAAGGCATTTGACATTACGACCTGCAGGGGCAACTCCCTACACGCTGCTCGACTACTTCCCGGAAGACTTTCTGATGATTATCGATGAAAGCCATGTCACCTTGCCGCAAATCCGAGGCATGTATAACGGAGACCAGGCACGGAAACAAGTATTGGTCGATCATGGTTTCCGTCTTCCGTCCGCCTTGGACAACAGGCCGCTCATGTTTGACGAATTTGAGGGATATGTCAACAAAGCCATCTACGTATCTGCAACACCGGGTCCTTACGAACTTGAGCATACACCGGAAATGGTTCAACAGATCATCCGGCCAACCGGTTTGCTTGATCCAATCATTGATGTAAGGCCGATCGAAGGGCAGATCGATAATCTGATCGATGAAATTAATGAGCGTACAAAGCGCAACGAAAGGGTATTGATTACTACATTGACGAAAAAGATGTCCGAAGACCTTACCGACTATCTCAAGGATATCGGCATCAAAGTCCAATACTTGCATTCAGAGATCAAAACATTGGAGCGGATTGAAATTATCCGGGAACTCCGATTGGGTACCTACGACGTTCTCGTAGGGATCAACTTGCTGAGGGAAGGGCTCGACATACCCGAAGTTTCGCTTGTCGCGATTCTTGATGCCGACAAGGAAGGGTTCCTCCGTTCCGAACGCGCCCTAATTCAAACAATCGGCCGGGCTGCTCGTAACTCTGAAGGAAGAGTTATCATGTATGCGGACCGTTACACGGATTCGATGAAAAAAGCGATTGATGAAACCTCGAGACGTCGGGAAATCCAAATTGCGTACAATGAAAAGCATGGGATCACTCCGACGACGATCAAGAAGGAAGTTCGCGCCGTCATCAGGGCGACCCAAGTAGCTGAAGAAGATATCTCCTTCTTGGAAAAAGCGACGAAAGGCAAGAAATTGTCGAAGGACGAAAAATTGAAATTGCTCGCGACTCTTGAGAAGGAAATGAAGGAGGCGGCAAAAGCGCTTGATTTCGAAAGGGCTGCCGAATTGCGCGATACGATACTAGAATTGAAGGCTGAAGGGTGAAAATGCGATGAAAAACACGGAAATAGTCATTCAAGGTGCAAGGGTGCACAACCTGAAAGATATCGATGTCCGCATCCCGCGTGACAAGCTCGTCGTTATGACCGGCTTGTCCGGCTCGGGTAAATCTTCCCTTGCATTCGATACGATTTATGCGGAAGGGCAAAGACGGTATGTCGAATCGCTCTCCGCTTATGCGAGGCAATTTTTAGGACAGATGGACAAGCCTGACGTAGACGTGATTGAAGGGTTATCGCCCGCAATCTCGATCGATCAGAAGACGACAAGCCGCAATCCGCGTTCCACCGTCGGAACCGTAACTGAAATCTATGATTACTTACGATTGCTATTTGCACGGGTCGGTAAGCCAATCTGTCCGAATCACGGGATTGAAATCTCCTCCCAAACGATCGAGCAGATGGTCGATCGGATTATGCAGCTGCCGGAACGTTCAAGGCTTCAAATCCTTGCGCCTGTCATATCCGGCAGGAAGGGGACACATGCGAAGCTGATCGAGGACATTAAAAAGCAAGGATATGTCCGGATCCGCGTCAACGGGGATGTAATCGATCTCGATGATAATATCGAGTTGAATAAAAATAAGAAACACACGATCGAAGTCGTCATTGACCGGATAGTTGTAAAAGAGGGTATTGAGGCCCGTTTGAGCGATTCCCTCGAGTCGGCATTACGTTTAGCCGAAGGAAATGTATTGGTTGATGTAATTGATGTTGAAGAATTGCTGTTCAGCGAGCATCATGCATGTCCAATCTGTGGATTTTCCATCGGGGAACTGGAACCGCGCATGTTTTCATTCAACAGTCCATTCGGGGCATGTCCGGATTGTGATGGCCTTGGGACGAAGCTAGAGGTAGACCCTGATCTCGTCATCCCGGACAATTCACTAACTTTGAATGAAAACGCCATTGCACCATGGATACCAACGAGCTCCCAATACTACCCAGAGCTGTTGAAAACAATTTGCAAGCATTTCAAGATACCGATGGATGTTCCGGTGAAAGACTTGCCGGATGATGATCTGAATATCATCCTCTACGGTTCGAAGGAAGAAAAGATCAAATTTCAATATACGAATGAATTCGGCAATACACGGGTGAACAATATTTATTTTGAAGGCGTTCTCGCAAACGTGGAGCGCCGTTTCAAGGAGACATCTTCCGATTATATACGTGAACAAATGGAGAAATACATGGCAAGCCGTGCATGTCCGGCATGTCACGGATACCGATTGAAAGAGGAAACGCTCGCAGTTAAGGTGAACGGGACGCATATCGGGGAAGTGACGTCATTGTCCATTACGGAAGCCGATCGTTTTTTCAACAATCTAGTCCTATCCGAAAAGGATATGCAAATCGCGAGACTTATCCTGCGGGAAATCGCCGAGAGACTAGGATTCCTCATCAATGTCGGTCTGGATTATCTGACGTTGTCAAGAGCTGCCGGCACATTATCAGGCGGAGAGGCGCAACGTATCCGGCTTGCCACGCAAATCGGATCTCGCTTGACAGGCGTCCTCTATATATTGGATGAGCCTTCGATCGGCCTTCATCAGCGTGACAACGACCGCCTCATCGACACACTGCAAAGCATGCGGGATATCGGCAATACGCTCATTGTCGTTGAGCATGATGAAGATACGATGATTGCTGCGGATTATTTGATCGATATCGGACCTGGTGCAGGTGCTGCCGGAGGGCAGATCGTTTCAGCTGGAACACCAGAAGAAGTGATGAATGATCCGAAATCATTGACTGGCCAATATTTGAGCGGCAAGAAGTTCATCCCATTGCCGATTGAACGCCGCCAGCCTGATGGCAGGATCGTTTCAATCAAGGATGCGTCAGAGAACAATTTGAAGGATGTTGATGTGGACTTTCCACTAGGACAGTTCATTGCCGTGACAGGCGTTTCAGGCTCCGGGAAAAGTACGCTCGTAAATGAAGTGCTTTACAAAGTGCTTGCTCAAAAGTTGAACCGATCCAAGCAGAAACCTGGGAAATTCACTTCCATAACGGGTCTTGAGGAATTGGAAAAGGTCATTGAGATTGACCAATCTCCAATCGGACGGACGCCAAGATCGAACCCTGCAACCTATACAGGGGTTTTTGATGACGTTCGTGATGTCTTCGCCATGACAAACGAGGCGAAAGTGAGAGGCTACAAAAAAGGGCGATTCAGTTTCAACGTAAAAGGCGGACGCTGCGAAGCTTGCCGCGGAGACGGTATCATCAAGATTGAGATGCATTTCCTTCCTGACGTGTATGTCCCTTGTGAAGTATGTCACGGGAAAAGATATAACCGTGAAACACTTGAAGTGACGTACAAAGGGAAAAATATTGCGGATGTCCTTTCGATGACTGTCGAAGATGCACTCGTCTTCTTTGAAAACATCCCTAAGATTAGCAGAAAACTGCAAACGATTGTCGATGTTGGCCTTGGGTACGTTCAACTTGGACAACCCGCCACGACGTTGTCAGGCGGAGAAGCGCAAAGGGTGAAACTTGCCTCGGAATTGCATAAACGTTCCAACGGTAAATCGTTTTATATACTAGACGAACCGACGACGGGGCTGCATGTCCATGATATTGAAAAGCTGCTTCTCGTCTTGCAGCGGCTCGTCGATACCGGAAATACCGTCCTTGTCATCGAACATAATCTCGACGTTATCAAAACCGTCGATCACATTATTGATCTCGGACCTGAAGGCGGCGACAAAGGCGGCCAAATCATTGCAAGCGGAACTCCAGAGGAAGTGGCTGAAAATGGAGTCTCCTATACCGGGCACTATTTAAAACCGATTTTGGAACGCGACCGACAAAGAATGAAAGAGCTGATTGAAACCGCCGCTGGAAAAGAATGAAACCTTCTGATCGATGATTCGTATATATAGTAAGTGTTGAAGAAGTCTCCAGCGGTTTTGCTAAAGGCGGGGACTCTTATGCAAAGGAAATTTCAAGCATACCTAGGAGGCGGAAAGATGCAGAATGAACGCAAACGTATCTTGACAATGTTGGAAAACGGCACAATCTCAATGGACGAAGCCTTGACTCTTTTGGAGACGATGGAGAAGAGACAATCCACGACCGATTCATCACAAATGGATGAAAAGAAAGTCTATAATGAAGAATTTCAGCAAGACAGCTCGAAGGATGACTCCGGAAGATCGCAAGGCAAGGACCCATCGATGGATGAATTCATTGAAGATATCCGGAAGGATTTTGTGACGGTGGGAGATCGTTTCATGCAGTTCATGCAATCGACAGTTGAAAGAGTGAAAGGATTCGATTTCGACGCTCCGTTTGGCGGAAGCTCTATTTTCCATCACACGATTGTGAAGCGAGCGGACGGTTTGGATGAAATCCTAGTCGATGTGGATCATGGAAGCGTCTCGATCCATGCAACGGACAACTCGGAAATACGGGCTGAATTCACTGTGAAATCCTTTAACGGCCGATCAGAAGAAGATGCAAAGAAAGAATTTCTTGATAAATTGATTTTCCTGAAAGACGAAGGCAAACTGCGTTATTTAAGTGATTTGAAATTAAGTCAGGTCAATGTCGACCTTTTCATACCAAAACAGGAGTACCGGAAGATTTCTGTGCGGCTGCTCAATGGTAACTTCAACTTGAAGGACATTTCTGTCGATCGGATCTACACGAAAACGGCGAACGGAAAAGTGGATGTTGAGCGGATCGACTTTAAAGAGGCAGAGTTGGAAGCGGGGAATGGATCAATCCGTTTGAATGATAGTACAGGCGAAACGTTGGAAGCCGAAACGATCAACGGTCGCGTCTACGTCTCCGGAAAATTGAAAGATGTCGAGGCGAAATCGTTGAATGGCCATGTAGTCGTGACTACGACTGATGCCGCAGCACAAAAAATCGATGCCAAAACAGTGAGCGGTTCCGTTGAAATCTATATTCCATCCGACGCGCCTCTTCGTGGTGAAATCTCCACAAATATGGGACGTTTGGATCTTCAGCTCAACGATGTCAGTAAAACGACTGAGCAAGAACAGTTTCTGCACCGAACAATCACCTTTAACAAGGATCTGGAAGGCGACGCCACACCAATCCATATCCAAGGAGAAGCGAAAACAGGTTCTGTAATTGTTTGTTACAATGTAAAACATGATTAACATAAAAAAGACTGCCCAGAATCAGTGAAAACTGACTTTCTGTGGCAGTCTTTTTTATGCAAATCGGTAATAAATCAATAAAAATGTACTTAGCACAAATAAAAAGTTCAAGAAAACAAATATCATTTGGTCCATTCTATTCTTATGCATTTTAACCGGAGGGTGATAGAAGGATATTCCTTCGATAATGAATAGTATTAAAACGATGTGAATCATCCCATGTCCCACTACTTCGGTATAGCCAAATATAGTCGTTGTCAGGATAAATAAAATTGTTACGACAACAGCCAATAAACGGTTGAGAATACCAACGACTAAGAGGTAGCCAACAACGAATTCAATAAAAGCTGATAGAACAATAAATAGTTCTGGGGGAAAGCCGAATGTAGGGACGTCATGGCGCTGAATAATATCGATCGTCATAGCAGGGTATACCCATTTTTCTACTGCAACCCAACATAAACTTAAACCTGTACCGAGGTAAAGGAATGGAAATCCTGCTGTCTCCAATCTTGTTCTTCCTACCAGCAAAACACCGATGATAGCAAGGTAAAACCCATAATCCAACATATGAAACCAACCGGAGTAACTCCAAATATAAAGAAATAAACCAAGCATTGCTACAGCAGCTATTTTCGTCGTTACATGATAAGGAATAACGAGTAAAACGATAATCGCCCACATAACAGCTGTTTGCCAACTATGGTGGATAGTGAACTCAGGTGCAAACATCGTTCTGTTTACTACTTGTAGGATAAATGCGGCAGCTGTACCGTACTGAAGAATATAACGAGAGTATTTCCGATACCCATCTAACTTCATATCAATTCTGGTGACACCCGGGATCTTCATCAACTGTGGTATGAATTGAGACAATAACGCTAAGAAGAGAGCAATTAGTAAGGATAACACGATGAATTCTCGCGAAAGAATTTGCTCAATAGAAACCTTTTCCGGCTCTAGTTCTGTAAACCATTTTACATGGGCATTTGCAATAATCGGCGAAAAGCAAAATAGCCCTATTAGTAGTATGAAATTGTATTTCTTCAACGTATATCCCTCTCCTTTTGTAACAGAGCATAAAATTTATTATTCCCTAAGAAATCGCCGATTATGCTGATGGTTACTGTAAGTATTCGCACTGTGAGCAAGCTGCTCCGCGCTCAAAGTCAGTCATTCCGCGCTCAAAGCAGGCCGCTTCGCGCTCAAAGTCATTCCTCCCGCGCTCAAAGCAAGCCCCTTCGCGCTCAAAGCCAGTCATCCCGCGCTCAAAGCAATCTCCATTAAGTAATGTTCTCATGATAAAGCCAATTCAGTATACCGAAGACGATCGCTCTTGCACATTGAACGCGGTACGCTCTCGAGAGCAATAGTCCCGCCTCTTCGCGATTCGTCATAAAACCGCACTCCACTAATACTGCCGGCATTTTCGTCTCCCTCAATACTGCGAAATTTGCGGGTTTCATCCCTCGGTCTTTCCGTCCGCAAGCGGTAATCATCGAGTGGTGCACCTGTTCAACCAATGCCGCAGTCCGTTTGCTCGCTTGCGGATACATATATGTTTCGATGCCTTGCGCTTCATTCCAACTGTTGCCGAATGCATTGGCGTGGAGTGACACGAACGCATCTGCATCCAACTTGTTTGCAATTGCAGCCCTTTCCGTTAATGGTACATCCCGGCTATTTTCATGCGAATAAAAGACGTCGACCCCTTCCAGAAGCAAATAATGCCTGATCCGATCAGCCAACTCCGAGTTGAACTGGTATTCCAACAGCTTGCCGTCAGGTGAACGTTTTCCTGGGGTAAGTGGGCCGTGCCCTGCATCAAGTATGATTGTTGCCATCTGATCTCCTCCTCGCCATCTATATAGTCTGTTTCGCATCATTAGTGGACAAATTCGGACGAAATCATTTCAAATGAATCTGTTCGTGGTAAAATAGAGGTTATGGATGACTTGAACTGACAGAAATCTTTCGCTTTGTGAAGCGGTCGAATACAAGTTCAACATAGAAAGGCGGCGAGCTAATGTCGGTTGTTACAGTGGAAGACGTTCAAACTCATTTTGGACTTGAAATTGTTGCAGGCGGGGCAGGTATTGAACGGAATATCCTTACGAGCGACATCTCCAGGCCAGGTCTGGAAATGGCTGGCTATTTCGATTTTTACACGTCGGCAAGGGTTCAACTGCTTGGAAAAACGGAAATATCCTTTTTCAACAAATTGGAAGAGGCGGAACGGTGGAACCGGATGGATCGCCTCTGCACGTCTGAAACTCCGGCTTTCATCCTGGCACATAATATCGTATGTCCGATTGAACTTAAGCAAATTGCGGAAGAACGGGGAATTGCGGTGTTGCAGACCGAGCATCCGACTACGCGGTTTTCAGGAATGTTGACGAATTTCCTGGAAGGCCAGCTGGCTCCGATGACGACAGTTCACGGCGTGCTTGTCGATGTGTACGGGATAGGTGTTTTGATTACCGGGAAAAGCGGTGTAGGGAAGAGTGAAACTGCTTTGGAGCTTGTGAAACGCGGCCATCGTCTCGTAGCAGACGATGCTGTTGAAATTAGGCAAGTAGCGAAGAACGTCTTGATCGGAAATGCGCCGAAGCTTCTGAGCCATATGCTTGAAATCCGTGGTGTCGGCATTATTGATATGATGACGTTATTCGGTGCAAGTGCGGTGAAGGATGATAAGAGGATTCTCATGGTCATCGATTTGGAAGTATGGGACCCGGATAAAGTGTATGACCGGTTAGGCATCGATGAAGAAAAGATGAAAGTCATGGATTCGGACTTGACGAAGCTTACTGTACCCGTGAGGCCAGGGCGGAATTTATCTGTCATCATTGAAGTGGCTGCCATGGATTATCGGATGAAAAGGTTAGGCATTAATGCAGCGGAGACATTTTCGAAAAAGCTGGATTTGGCGATCAGCCAAGATGCAGGGAATTCTGACGTAGAGGGGATAGAGTAAACTAATGTTCGATTTACTGACGATTGATCCAACGGCCTTCAGTTTGGGGCCAATAGATATACGGTGGTATGGAATATTAATCACAACCGGCATCATCCTAGCATTCATTGTCGTACAAAAAGAAATGGTGAATCGTGGGATGCATCCGGATTTCTTAACGGATCTGCTCATATGGGCGGTGCCGTTATCCATCATAAGCGCAAGAATCTACTATGTCATATTTACGTGGGACTCCTATAAAGATAACCCAATCGATGCCATCAAAATATGGGAAGGTGGCATTGCCATCCATGGAGCGTTGATTGGAGCCTTTTTAACGACTTACATTTACACAAAACTCCGTGGCGTATCATTCTGGAAAGTGGTGGACATTGCTGCTCCGGGTTTATTGATCGGTCAAATCATCGGGCGATGGGGAAACTTCATCAATCAGGAAGCGCATGGCGGTCCTGTATCGGAAACTTTTCTGAAAAACACGTGGATTCCCGATTGGATCATGAACCAAATGACGATCAACGGCGTAACGTATCATCCGACATTCCTCTATGAATCGTTATGGAATATCGTCGGCCTCATTATCATTCTGCTTTTACGCAGGGTCCGATTGAAGCGGGGGGAAATGTTCTTCTTCTATCTGACGTGGTATTCAATGGGCAGATTCTATATTGAAGGAATGAGGACGGACAGTTTGTACGGCGGCGATCTTCGCGCTGCGCAGATTGTGTCGATCATCGCAATCGTATTTTCAGTTACATTATTCATTTGGAGAAGGTTTATTAAGAAAGTCAACGTGGACTATCAAGATAAATAGAAAAGGGATGGGCAAATGCAGACGCTTCGAAATGGGTTGAAAGCTGGATTGAAGACGACGTGGACGTTAGGGAAAATCATATTCCCGATCACTGTCCTAGTAGTCATTTTGCAACATACACCTGTTTTGCCGTGGCTAGTCAAATTGATCTCGCCATTCATGGGATTGTTCGGATTGAGCGGGGAAGCCGCAATTCCCTTAGTGCTCGGCAATGCTTTGAATTTGTACGCCGGAATCGCAGGAATCCTCTCACTTGAGCTGACGGTGAAGGAAGTATTCATTTTGGCTGTTATGCTCAGTTTTGCACATAATATGTTCATTGAGACGGGAGTCGCTTTGAAGGTAGGCGTCAAATTATGGATTGTGCTCGTCGTGCGATTCGGTTTGGCGGCGTTTTCCGGCATCATTATCAATTTGTTCTGGAAGGGCGGCAGTGAAATTGCACAGTATGGCATGGCGCCTGAAGTGACTGCCGTTCCGGATGGGTGGCTGGAAATCGGATTGCTCGGTTTACAAAAGGCGTCGTTTGGTGTATTGCAGCTTGCACTTATCGTGATTCCGCTTATGATCGTCGTCCAATTTTTGAAAGACCGCAACTACTTGCAGAAAATTTCGGAAAAACTGGCGCCGTTCACGAAAGTTATCGGCGTACAGCCGAACGCCTCGATGACACTGGTCGCGGGCCTTGTCATTGGTCTTGCCTACGGTGCAGGCGTCATGATCCAAGCGGTTCAGGAAGATGGCGTCAGCAAAAAAGACGCAACGCTTGCTTTCATTTTCTTGATTGCCTGTCATGCCGTCGTTGAAGATACACTCATTTTCGTACCTTTAGGCATTCCAATCCTGCCGTTGCTAATCATCCGTCTCGTCACGGCATTTGTGTTGACGATTGCGGTCGCTTACATTTGGAAACAGGCAGAACGGAAAAGGGAGAAGGAGGTTACCATTCTCAATGGATAATATTACAACACTATTATTTGACTTCGACGGAACTTTGCTTGACACGAATGAGCTGATCATCCAGACGTTCCAAACGGTTTTGAACGCTCATTATCCGGGAAGGTACGATAGGGAAGACATCCTGCCCTTCCTTGGACCAACGCTGAAGGAAACGTTTGAAAGTATCGACCCGGAAAATTCGGTACAACTGATCGCTGAATATCGCACGTGGAACCTTGCTAATCATGACGCATTCGCCTCTGAATTCGATGGGGTGAGCGAAACATTGCGGCAGTTGAAAAGTTCAGGGTTTAAAATGGCGATTGTATCAACGAAAAGAAATAATATGATTATGAAAGGTTTACGGCTTATGGAGGCTGAAGATCTGTTCGACACTGTCATAGGATTGGATGATGTAGAACACGCAAAGCCGCATCCGGAACCGTTGCTTCTTGCAATGGAACGATTGAATTCGATTCCGGCAGAAACGTTGATGATCGGCGATAACGTCCACGATATTCTCGGAGGGAAAAATGCCGGAGTTCGCACGGCAGGAGTTGCTTGGTCGGCAAAAGGCGAGAAGTTCATCCGTGAGCAGGAACCAGATTTTGTTTTGCAACATATTTCGGACCTGTTGAAGATTACAGCCGGAGTCGAAGCTTGAGACGGACGGAGCGATATCCTGCCGGAGGAAATGCGAACTCCCTTTGGCATATATATAAAACAGTATCTTTTTTCAAAGTAGCGAAGAACTTCATATTCATACAAATCGGGCGATACACGCCATTCATTCCGTTGAAGAATTTCATCTATCGGACGTTTCTTGGAATGAAGATAGGTGAGAAAACTTCATTTGCTTTGATGGTCATGCCCGATACGATGTTTCCTGAGCGGATTACGGTTGGCAACAATTCAATCATCGGATTCAATACGACGATCCTCGCTCATGAGTATTTGATTGAGGAATACCGGATCGGCGATGTTGTCATCGGCGACCGTGTGATGATAGGTGCGAATACGACAATCCTTCCCGGCGTGGAAATCGGGGATGGTGCCATCGTATCTGCTGCTTCACTTGTCAACCGAGATATCCCTGCGGGCGCCATGGCAGGGGGCAATCCGGTACGGATCATATACACTGCCGAACAATTGGAGGAGCGTCGAAGAGCAGCCCAACAATCGGATTTTGACAAGAAATAGAATGACGGAACTAGAAGTTATGATATAATGAAGCAAGTTTTTAACTTGCTTCGGCAAGTTAAGCCTCCGGCGGATGTCACAGATTTTGAAGGGAGTTAATTGCGCAAGCGCAATTCAAAATCTGGACGCAATTACGCCGAGGCGTAATTGATCGGGGGAACGTGTAAAGCGTTCCTTCTAATTTTTTTCGGAGGAATTTGATTGGACAAAAAGTATAGGAACATAGATAAGAAAGTCATTTCTTTTATCCCTGACGGTGAATTCTACTATCAGAAAGGCGTTAAAGCTATGCAGCGGGAACGCTTTGATGATGCCCATAGATACTTGCAACGGGCGGTTGAACTAAGTCCGAATGATCCACTCATCCTTATGCAATACGGCATTCTCATCATGGAAGAAGGCATGTTTGAAGAAGCGTATGAAATTTTGGCGGCAGCGCATGGCCTTGATCCGGAAGAAGAGGACATCATCTTTTATTTGGCGGAAGTCCATGCTCATCTGGGTCTTCTTCGTGATGCGAAGATTTATGCAGAAAAGTATATCGCACTTGCCCCTGATGGACCTCTGGCCGATGATTCGATGGAAATCATCGATTTTGCAGAGCAGGAGGAAGGCTTTTTCAGTGAAGAGGAAATACCGGATGGTGAAGTGTATTTTCTTCAGGAGAAAGCAAGAAGACTGATGGAGGATGGCGGATTTGAAGAGGCAATAGAAATTTTGGAGTCGATCATCGTCGATTATCCTGATTTTTGGGCCGCTCATAATAACCTTGCACTCGCCTACTTTTATATCGGCAAAATCGAGCCTGCAAAGGAATTGCTATCTGACGTGCTTAATAAAGACAAAGGGAATCTGCATGCATTGTGCAATCTCGCCGTCTTTTATTATTATGAGAAAGATAAAGAGGACTTGGACGCAATGCTCGAGCTCCTCATGAAAATAAAACCCTATCAATTTGTGCACCGCTATAAATTAGGGGCTACATTTGCGTTGGTCGGCAAGCATAAGGAAGCGTACGGTTGGCTGAGAAGTTTGCAAAAACGGGGCTTTGAAGGGGATGCAGGCTTTTACTTCTGGCTAGCACATTCCGCTTATTTTTCAGGCCAGGAACAAGCAGCAAAGGAATCGTATGCAAAACTTGTTGAACTGGATCCGACCAAGGCCGGCTTTGAACCATGGAAAGACGTGCATCCGTCGGCTAAACCGGAGTCCTATGAACAGGACCGTGAATTTTTATTAAGCAAAATTACGAATAAATATAGAAGTGAAAGACTGTTAGGGTTTTATTTATTAGGGAAATCGGCACATAAACAGGAGATTATCTCACATCCTACGTATATCGATCTCGATAAACTGAGTGTCATTGAGCAATTGTTTTTGGCGCACAGTCTCGACTATGAATTCACGACGGAAAATGAGTTTGATCATTCCTTCATGCGCGCGTTGGAAACGACGGAATTGCTTTATGAAAAGTATAAGCCGTTAGAGCGGCAAGGGACCCATCTATTTCAAATGTGGTTCACTCTTTGTGAAGTAGGTCTCATGCGTTCCTATCCATTCAGGAATCCCGCAGCATTGGCGGCAGCAGCAGATTATATGTTCCAATCTTCCCGATATAAAGGGGTCACAAAAAAATCCATAGCCACAAATTACGGCATATCTGTGCCGACATTAACGAAATATGTCAGCGAGCTGATCGAGTTTTTGCCTCAGTTCAATGTGTAAGTGCCACCCATGATCGTGTAGGCATATATATTGATTGGCTCCACGGAATCTTATACGATTTGGACAGTGGTATATGTACTGGAGGAGGATAATGTATGACTACCGAGAAAATATACGACGTCATCATCATTGGTGCAGGTCCGGCTGGAATGACTGCTGCGGTTTACACGTCCAGAGGGAGTCTATCGACGTTAATGTTGGAGCGCGGCATCCCGGGCGGCCAAATGGCAAACACGGAAGAGATTGAGAACTATCCGGGATTTGAGACGATCCTCGGTCCCGACCTTTCGACAAAAATGTTTGAACATGCGAAAGCTTTCGGTGCGGAATATGCCTATGGCGACGTAACCGAAATTATAGATGAAGGCAATGTGAAAATCATTAAAGCTGGCAAGAAAGAATATAAAGCTCGAGCCATTATCATTACAACAGGCGCCGAGTATAGAAAAATGGGCGTACCGGGCGAGAAGGAACTGACTGGCCGTGGCGTCAGCTATTGCGCAGTTTGTGACGGAGCCTTCTTTAAAGGTAGAGAAATCGTCGTCATCGGCGGCGGTGATTCCGCAGTCGAAGAAGGTGGATACTTGACGCGCTTTGCAAATAAAGTGACGATCATTCACCGACGCGACGAACTTCGCGCACAGAAAATCCTTCAAGACCGTGCGTTTGCAAACGACAAGATCGACTTCATCTGGAATTCGACTGTCAAGCAAGTGAACGAAAAAGATGGAAAAATCGGCTCAGTGACACTCGTCTCTACAGTGGACGGCACTGAAACGGTTATGGATACGGAAGGCATGTTCGTCTATATCGGCATGGATCCGTTGACAGCCCCATTCAAAAGCTTAGGCATCTTGGATGATCACGGCTATATCGTAACGAACGAAGAAATGGAAACGTCAGTGCCTGGCATCTACGCAGCCGGCGACGTCCGCCAAAAAACGCTTCGCCAAGTCGTCACAGCTACTGGAGACGGCAGCATCGCAGCACAAGCATGCCAGAAATACATCGAAGAACTCGAAGAAAAAATGGCTGCTGAAGTTTGATTATGGAAAGGGATCCTGTATGGGATCTCTTTTTTACAATATAATTTGTGGATTGAAGCGAAAGGCGGCGACTCCTGTGGGAAAGCGAGACAGGGGAGACCCCGCAGGGAGCGCAGCGACTGGGGAGCTCACCGCTCGCCCACGGAAAGCGTCCGCCTGTAGCGGAAATCTTGATCTGTATCAACATTAATCTAACCTTAATCTTCCTGTAACCGTCCTGCAATACAAAAAGGTTATTATAAGAATATCAATTGACCCCCCTTTTTGATATAGCAACATTTTAAAGACGATCTGCCCTTCAAACGGCAGGTGGTCTTCTTTTTTTTGTTGTTTGCTTTCAAAACATTGTATAATGGGAATTAGCGCATTGATAGAAGTGAGGAAATGGTCATGCAGAGAATCGCAAATTTATTAGTAGTAAAAGACAACCAAGTGCTTTTATTGAAAAAACCGAGACGGGACTGGTACGTGGCGCCGGGTGGCAAGATGGATCCGGGTGAATCGATTTACGACGCCGCCATCCGGGAGTTCGAGGAAGAAACCGGAGCAACCCCCGTCCAACCGCATATTAAAGGCATCTACACAATGATGATTGTAGATAAAGAAACAAAAGAATTGCAGAACGAATGGATGCTGTACACGTTCGTTGCGCGGGATCTACTAGGTACGCCTTATGAATCGAACAGGGAAGGCCTGCTCGAATGGCATCCTGTCGAAAGCCTGAAGACACTTCCGATGGCGGAGGGAGACCGGACGAATTTATTATTTGCAGTCTCCCAAATGGGCGTGCAATATGGTACATTCTATTATACAGAAGAGTTTGAACTGTTGGATGAACACATACAAAAATCAATGGAAGGTGACCAGGATTAATGGAGAATGAATTGCCGAACAGCGATGTCGAATTAGTTATCATCACTGGTATGTCAGGGGCCGGGAAAACAGTTGCCATGCAGAGTTTCGAAGACCTTGGGTTCTATTGCATCGATAATTTGCCTCCTGAGCTGCTCGTCACTTTTCTGGATTTGATGATGAAATCCGAAAACAAGATGAGGCGGATTGCTGCTGTCATGGATACACGAGGGGGCGACCTGTTTGACGCCTTAATCGGGGCATTAGATAACTTGCTGAAAATGGAAGGCGTATCCACAAAGCTGCTCTTCTTGGATGCAGATGATGAGACGCTCGTCAGGCGGTACAAGGAAACGAGAAGGTCCCATCCACTTGCAGAAGGCGGACTGCCGCTCACAGGCATCCGCAAGGAACGGAATCTCTTATCTGAACTGAGAGGCCGTGCCCGTTCCATCTACAACACATCCAAATTGAAGCCGAGGGAGTTAAGGGAAAAGATCATGTCGGAATTCTCCTCTACGGGAGACACCTCATTCACCCTGAACTTCATTTCTTTCGGTTTCAAGCATGGCATGCCGATTGATGCTGACGTCGTCTTTGACGTTCGTTTTTTACCGAACCCCTATTACATCGAAGACCTGAAACCGTTGACCGGTTTACAGAAAGAAGTATATGAGTATGTGTTAAAATGGAATGATACACAAGTGCTGATCGAAAAATTGACAGATCTGTTCAAATTCATTATTCCTCAATATAAGAATGAAGGAAAATCCCAAGTGGTTGTCGCCTTCGGATGCACGGGCGGCCAACATCGGTCCGTGTCGCTGGCGGAATACTTCGGAAACCGTTTTAAAGAAGAGTACAAGACGTTGATTACCCATCGGGATGTAGAGAAGAGAAAGGGTTGACACTATGCTGCAATCCGGGAAAAAGAAAAAAATTGTCGTGTTTGGCGGCGGGACCGGATTGTCCACGTTGCTTCGGGGATTAAAGGCCTATCCAGTCGATCTCACCGCGATCGTTACGGTCGCGGACGACGGAGGCAGCTCCGGAAGGCTGTTGGATCAATACAATATCCCGCCGCCCGGAGATATCCGTCAAGTGATGGCAGCGCTTTCAGATGTCGAGCCGTTGATTGAGAAAATGTTCCAATATCGATTTTCCAACTCGGACGATTTGAAAGGGCACTCCCTAGGCAACCTCATGCTTGCCGCCCTGACGGACATTACAGGAGATTTTGCACGCGCTGTAGAAAAAATGGGTCGTGTTTTGAATATTAAGGGAAAAGTGTTGCCAGCTGCAAACCAAAAGATCACCTTGCATGCGGAGCTCGATGATGGCACAATTGTAACCGGTGAGTCTAAAATCCCGGTGTATGGACGCAAAATCCGGAAAGTCTATGTGTCTCCCCAAGAGGTCGAACCTTTGCCGGAAACGGTAGAGGTCATCAAAGAGGCGGACTTGATCATTTTTGGACCTGGGAGCTTATATACGAGCATTTTGCCGACGATACTTGTAAGTGACATCCGTAATGCCGTCCTTGCATCCAACGCGAAGAAAGTATACATCAATAACTTGACGACGCAGGAAGGCGAAACGTACCAATACACGGCATCCGAGCATGTAAAGGCGTTATATGATCATGCAGGCAGTCAATTCATTGACACAGTGTTATTGAACAAGACGGATTTCCAGACGTTATTTAACGGGGATGCGCCGTCAGATATCCAGCTTCCCGTAGAAAATGACATCGAAGCATTGCAATTGCTCGTCCCGACAATCGTCTTAGGGGACTTTTCGACTGTTGCAGAGGGAAGAATCATACATGATGCAGGTAAAGTTGCATCTTGGATCATGGGTTATATGGAAGGTACAATCGTTAGCGAGGAGACCTGATCATCGCCGAGAGAGAGGGGGAAAATCATGTCTTTTGCATCTGAAGTGAAGAAGGAATTGACGCAAATCGATTCCAAGGAATGCTGTGTGAAAGCGGAAATCGCCGCCTTTATCAGGATGAACGGCGCCTTATCGTTTTCAAATAAACAATTGAGCCTCGACGTACAGACAGAAAATGCGGCGATCGCAAGAAGACTTTATTCAAACATCAAGCGATTGTATCCGCATAAAGTCGAGTTGCTCGTCCGAAAAAAAATGCGCCTGAAGAAGAACAATGTCTACATATGCAGAATCCGCGACGGAGCGAAGCATTTATTGGAAGACTTGTATATACTGACAGGAACCTTTCAATTTAAGAACGAGATTGTTGAGCAATTGGTGAAAAAGAAATGCTGCCAAAGATCCTATTTGCGTGGAGCGTTCCTCGCAGGCGGATCCGTAAACAATCCCGAAACTTCCTCCTATCATTTAGAGATTTTCTCTTTTTATAAAGAGCATAGCGAAGCATTAGTGGATTTGATGAACAAATACCACTTGAATGCAAAATCGATTGAACGGAAGAAAGGCTTCATTGCCTATTTGAAGGAAGCAGAGAAAATCTCGGACTTCCTAGGATTGATCGGTGCGCACGTATCCTTGATGAAATTCGAGGATGTCCGGATTATACGGGACATGCGGAACAGCGTCAACCGGCTTGTCAATTGTGAAACCGCCAATATGAATAAAACAATCGGTGCGGCACAACGGCAAGTGGAGAATATTAAATTCATCCAGAGCACAATTGGGCTGGATCAATTGCCTGATCGTTTACAAGAGATTGCGTCGCTGCGCATCGAAAATCAAGATGTCACGTTAAAAGAGCTTGGAGAAATGGTGAGCGGTGGCACGGTTAGCAAGTCCGGAGTGAATCATCGCCTTCGGAAAATCGAAGAAATTGCGGAAAATCTTCGCAACGGAGGAATTGTAAGCCGTTGAGAAAGGTAGATAACGCATGAGGAAGGAGTCGAGTAATATGGCAGAAAAACTGGTTGAAGTGAAAATGAAGACAGGATTACAAGCACGGCAAGCTGCGCTTTTCGTACAAGAAGCTAATCGCTTCACGTCAGACGTCTTTTTGAAAAGGGATGAACGTCAAGTGAACGCGAAAAGCATCATGGGTGTCATGAGTTTGGCAATTGCGAGAGGTGCTGAAGTGACATTGATCGCAGAAGGCGTCGATGAAGAACAAGCAATTGAAACTCTTACAGCACTAGTTGAGAAGGAAAATTAATATGAAAACAGCCGTTTCTCTATGAAGATAGGAGACGGCTGAACAATAAAAAAAGCCGTAAACATGACTACATGTTTACAGGCTTCTTTATCAACTCTATAATGCCCTCGGCGGGAGTCGAACCCACATTTCAAGCTTCGGAGGCTTGCGTGCTATCCATTGCACCACGAGGACTTGTCAGTAACAGACAATATTAATTGTACTAAATAAGTGGTATGAATGCAACAACTAATTTAAAAGCGTTATATTTGACCTTTATTGACCATAATATGTATGATAGAAGTACAGTTGAAACAACTGGTTTCAGCAGAACGAAAATCCTGACCCATCACAAGGAGGAAATAAGATGAATTTAATACCTACAGTTATTGAGCAAACGAACCGTGGAGAACGTGCTTATGATATCTACTCCCGTTTATTGAAAGACCGGATTATCATGCTGGGAAGCGCAATCGACGACAATGTCGCAAACTCGATTGTTGCACAATTGCTTTTCTTAGAAGCAGAAGATCCAGAGAAAGACGTATCGATTTACATCAATAGCCCGGGAGGCAGTATCACAGCGGGTATGGCGATCTACGATACAATGCAATTCATCAAGCCGGACATCCAAACAATCTGTATCGGTATGGCTGCATCTATGGGATCTTTCCTTTTGACAGCAGGAACAAAAGGGAAACGTTATGCGCTTCCTAACGCAGAAGTGATGATTCACCAACCACTTGGCGGAGCGCAAGGGCAAGCGACTGAAATTGAAATCGCTGCAAAACGCATTCTCTTCCTACGTGAGAAATTGAACGGAATTTTGGCAGAGCGCACGGGCCAACCTGTTGATGTAATCGCAAAAGACACAGACCGCGATAACTTCATGACAGCTGAACGTGCGAAGGAATACGGTCTAATCGACCACATCATCACACGCAGCGACATGAAAGAATTGGACGCGAAGAAATAATAGAAGTACGAAGAGCCGACTCTGCTTTTGGAGTCGGTTTTTTGATTTTGCGGGATATCGATCATTTCCCGGCGGATAACGATCATTTCCTAAGTTATATCGTTCAATTGGAAGGAGTTATCGATCATTTCCCGACTTTTATCGATCATTTCCCAAGATATATGGTCATTTCGGGACCTTTGGATCACTTGTTTATCTTGTTCAATGCCGCCGCTGTTCGCTTAGTTACTGACAAAAAATATGTTTGAAACCTTTTCTCACGTCATACGATAATTAGTATATAAACCCACGTGTTTAAGCCGCGATGCCACTTGGGTATTGCAACTATATCGAATGGAGAGTGAAAAGATGAAAAAAATATTGGGGCCAATCGCAATCATTGTTGTCATTCTTGTTATCCTTGGCATCATGTTCGTGCCGAGCTATAACAAATTCGTCAACTTGGAAGAGAACGTCGATGAATCATATGCACAAGTTGAAAATCAATTGCAGCGCAGGCTCGATTTAATTCCCAACTTAGTGAGCACTGTGAAAGGATATGCTAGTCACGAGAAAGAAGTGATCGCTGATATAGCCGATGCACGGGCGAGACTTGCAGGAGCGAGAGGACCGGAGGAGCAGGCGGCTGCAGATACCGAGCTTGCGAATGCACTTGGCAGATTGCTCGTCGTTGTGGAAAATTACCCTGATTTGAAAGCGAATCAGAACTTTACACAATTGATGGATGAGCTTGCCGGAACAGAAAATCGGATTGGCGTCGCAAGAATGGACTATAACACTGTCGTAGCGGACTACAATAGGCAAACTAAGCGTTTTCCAGGTAGACTCGTCGCTTCGATATTCGGATTCGAACAGAAGGAATATTTCAAAGCGGATGCAGCTGCGAATGAAGCACCGAAAGTTGATTTCGGAGATGACAGTAAGTGATCGGTAGGACATTCCGATGCATGATCGCTCTATGTCTAAGTCTCATGATCATGCCGGCAATGGCGTTGGCAGCTGACGTCCCGCCATGGAATTTCTCGGATTACTATATTCAGGATCATGCGGGCATACTTTCCGCGGAACAGAAAGCCGAGCTGAACCGGTTAGGTCAACAGTTGAATAAGGCGACAGGTGCTGAGCTTGCGGTGTTGACGTTGCCGAGTATAGGTGATGAGCCTGTAGAAACATTTGCGGTAAAAGCGCTTAGGGAATATCAACTTGGAAAAAAGGATGAGAACAACGGTGCGCTACTTGTCGTGACAACCATTCCAAATTCGGATGATGACAGGCATTTCGAAATGTCGACCGGTTATGGCCTGGAGGGTGCATTGCCGGACGGGAAAGTCACTAGAATTATGGATGAAGTCGCGGTTCCGTATTTGAAAAATGAACAACCTGATTTAGCTATCATGGAAGCATACAAATCGTATTATAACGAAATTGCTGCTGAATATGGATGGAATGGGGAAGTCGCTGAAGTGAACACACTCGCTGGCCAAGGTGGTTCTGGTATCGGCATCCCTTCACCGATCATCATTTTCATCATCATTTATCTGCTCTTCCGCTTTATGGGAGGCGGTCGTGGTGGCGGCGGTCCCGGAGGTAGAAGAAGAGGAAGAGGTGGTATGATTTTCTTCCCTGGCTCCTTTGGCGGAGGCGGCGGTGGTTTCGGTGGTGGAGGCTTTGGCGGCGGAGGCGGTGGCTTCTCAGGAGGCGGCGGATCTGGCGGCGGAGGCGGAGGAGGCCGAAGTTGGTAAACTCTAAGACGTCCGGAGTCTTGACAGTATAAAAAAACGGCGTTCTGCAAAAGTTTTGCGGAACGCTGTTTTTCATCTATACTAAAAGAAAACACAATTCGAGGTGTTCTACATGCATATTCAATTCTACACAAAAAAAGGCTGTCATTTATGTGACGAAGCAGAATCGATGATGAAGCTCGTTCAAGAGGATTATCCGTTAACATGGTCAACAATCGACATCGAGACCGACGATGAAAGCCATGAGAAATATATGTTGATGATTCCTGTCATTGAGAAAGACGGCGAAGTTCTAGTATACGGTTCCATAGGCTATGTCGACTTGATCGATCTATTCGAAAATAGATGAAGAAGTTTGAATTTAATGGCGGCGGGGTATATACTAGTAATAGGATTTATATTTTTTTGCACTAGGTGGGACAAATAATATATAGGTGGGCAGAATTTGTCCTATCATGAAAGAGGGGCTGTTCTTTGATCCCGAAAATTATAGAGGCACAACGAAAGCTTGTGCCAGAAATGATGGAGTTATTACATCAGCGGTACAAAGTTTTGAAGTTCATTGAAATAGCAGGTCCGATTGGACGAAGACCGCTTGGCCAGATGGCGGATATTTCGGAGCGTGAATGTAGGAACTTGATGGAAACGTTGCGAACGGAAGGACTTATCCGAATCGCCAAAGAGGGCGCAACGATTACGAGCGAGGGGGCGACCGTCCTCGAATCGCTCAGACCTATTAGTGACGAATGGACCGGGCAAGCGCTGATTGCAAGGAAACTGGGCGAGTTATTAGGAATCCGAAGCGTACAAATCGTCCCGGGTGATTCGGATGAAAAGCCGGCTGTGAAAAGCCTTATTGGCAAAGAAGCAGCCGCGGAATTCATGAATCGGGTCGGCGACGGCCATATAATTGCCGTGACTGGCGGTAGTTCGGTAGCTGCTATTCCCCGGCACATCCATTCACTTGAAAATGCCGATCAATTGCACTTCATTGCAGCAAGGGGAGGGGTCGGCGAGGATATCGGATTGCAGGCGAACGTCATCGCCGCCTCCTTCGCAGAAGCAAGCGGGGGAACGTACAGCTCATTTTATTACCCTGAGTCGCTTAGCGTCGAAGCGCATGAAGTTTTCAAACGGGAGCCCACTGCTATCCAGATGGTGGAGCTCTACGAAAAAACGGATTGCGTCCTCCATGGAATCGGGGATGCACTCCGGATGGCGGACTTGCGGAACACCCCGGAGAACGAATGTCATCTTCTGCGTGAACAAGGGGCGAAAGGTGAAGCGTTCGGCTATTACTTTGATGATAAAGGCAAAGTCGTCCATCGAATCAGAACGGTTGGCATCCAGACGGAGCAACTGGAAAAGGTGCCGCTCATCATCGCTGTGGCAGGCGGAAAAAGCAAAGCGGAAGCAATCCTGTCTTATATGGCAGGCGCTCCCCGCCAGACGATCCTTGTCACCGATGAAGGGGCAGCACATGCGATGCTTGAAAAATTGGAAGGTTAACATGAACGAATAAAGTAAATAACTGAAACCAATCATAGGAGGTAATGGAATTGACAATTAAAATGGCTATTAATGGATTTGGACGTATTGGAAGAGTTGTGATGAGGGAAGCAAGTAAGCATGAGGAAATCGAAATCGTTGCAGTAAACGATTTGACGGATGCACAAATGCTAGCGCATCTACTGAAGTATGATTCGGTGCACGGAATTTTTGACGCTGAAGTCGGTTCAGAGGAAGATCATCTTGTAGTCGATGGCAAGAAAATAAAAGTGTACGCTGAAAAGGATCCTTCAAATTTGCCGTGGGGTGAATTGGATGTTGATGTCGTCATCGAAGCGACAGGCGTATTCCGGGATGAAAAAGCGTTGATGAAGCATATTGAAGCGGGTGCGAAAAAAGTTATCTTATCGGCACCGGCAAAAGGGGATATGAAAACGCTCGTTATGGGTGTGAATGAAGAGTCCTATGATCCGGAAAACGACAACATCGTTTCCAATGCATCGTGTACGACAAACTGCCTTGCACCAGTCGTTAAGGTATTACAGGATAAATTCGGTATTAACAAGGGCATGATGACGACAGTTCATTCATACACGAATGACCAACGTATTCTGGATTTGCCGCATTCCGACTATCGACGCGCGCGTGCAGCTGCTGAGTCGATGATTCCTACAACGACAGGCGCCGCTTCAGCAGTGACAAAAGTTATTCCGGAATTGAAAGGAAAATTGGATGGCATGGCAGTCCGTGTTCCAACGCCGAACGTATCCCTCGTCGATTTCGTGGCTGAACTTTCAACAGAAGTGACTGTGGAAGATGTGAATGCCGCATTGAGAAAGGCTTCTGAAAACGAATTGAAGGGCATCCTTTACTATAATGAAATTCCGCTCGTCTCTACGGACTACAACGGAAATACAGCATCTTCTACAGTCGATGGGCTTTCGACAATGGTATTGGACAACAATATGGTGAAGGTCATCGCATGGTATGACAATGAAACAGGCTACTCTGCTCGTTGCATCGATTTGGTTCTTTATATGAGTAAAAAAGGCATCTAAGCATAAGAGATACGTCCAGCATCCAGGCGCCAGAGGCTAGGTTCATAAGTTAAATCTGCTCTGTGGCAAAAGCCGTTCTGCGTAACGGCTTTCGCTTTTGTCTAAAACATAGCCATTCTTATGGCGATTCATTATAATAGATAGATGGGTAGGAGGAACGGAGAGACCCGTTCCTTTTTTTTACATTCCCCGCCGTTTCTGGCGCTCAATTTTCTTAGAGGGGTGCGGTTTACATGATAGCCAAACAAACGATCAAAGATATTGAACTGAACGGGAAGCGCGTATTTTGCCGTGTCGATTTCAATGTGCCGATGGAAAACGGTGAAGTTACGGATGATACAAGAATCCGTGCTGCTGTTCCGACAATTGAATTCATGGCGGAAAAAGGCGCAAAGGTCATTCTCGCCAGCCATCTTGGAAGGCCAAAAGGTGAAGTGAATGAAGACATGCGACTCACTGCGGCTGGAAAAAGATTATCGGAGCTCCTTGGGAAAAACGTGAAGAAGCTTGATGCTTCCATCGGAGAAGAAGTGGAACAAGCGGTTGCCGACATGAAGGCAGGCGACATTATTCTTCTGGAAAACGTCAGATTCCACGCTGGGGAAGAAAAGAATGATTCCGAGCTTGCGAAAAAATTCGCGGATCTAGCGGACGTCTTCGTCAACGATGCATTCGGCGCGGCGCATCGTGCACACGCTTCCACAGCGGGTATCGCGGAGTTCATTCCAGCTGTAAGCGGATTCCTTCTTGAAAAGGAATTGGAAGTACTCGGGAAAGCGTTGTCAAATCCAGAGCGGCCGTTCACAGCGATTATCGGCGGCGCGAAAGTGAAGGACAAGATCGGTGTCATTGATAATCTGTTGGACAATGTGGACCATTTATTGATCGGTGGCGGCCTTTCCTATACGTTCACGCGAGCGCAAGGGTATGAAACAGGCAATTCGTTAGTCGAAGAAGATAAAATCGAGCTTGCAAAATCCTTCATTCAAAAGGCGAAAGAGAAGAACGTCAAACTCCATTTACCGATCGATGCGGTAGTGGCGGATGCGTTTTCCGAAAGTGCGAATGTGAAAACGGTCAAGATCGACGATATCCCGGAAGGTTGGATGGGACTCGATATCGGTCCTGAAACAGCTGACCTGTATGCGGATGTCATCAAGAATTCCAAGCTCATCCTTTGGAATGGACCGATGGGAGTTTTCGAAATGGAACCATTCGCTGCGGGCACGAGGAAAGTTGCATTAGCGATGGCTGAAACGGAAGCATACACAGTGATCGGCGGTGGGGATTCCGCTGCAGCTGTCGAAAAGTTCGACGTTGCGGATAAAATGGATCATGTGTCAACAGGTGGCGGCGCGTCATTGGAATTCATGGAAGGAAAAGAATTGCCTGGCGTGACTGCGCTGAATGATAAGTGACGGAGGAATAAAAATGCGAAAACGAATCATTGCAGGAAACTGGAAAATGTATAAGACGCTGGGAGAAGCGAAAAACATTGTGGCAGAAGTAAAAGATCGCTTGCCGGAAACGGACAAGGTCGATGCAGTCATTTGTCCACCTTCCCTTTATTTGTCCACGCTCGTGGAATTGACGGAAGGCACACCATTGAAAATTGGAGCCCAAACGATGCATGACGTCGATGAAGGAGCGTTTACAGGTGAAGTAAGTCCGAAAATGCTAGCGGATTTGAACGTTCCATTCGTCATCCTCGGTCATTCCGAACGACGCCAATATTTCAATGAAACGGACGAAGCTGTGAATCGTAAAGTGGTGGCAGCATTTTCAAAAGGCTTAACGCCAATTGTCTGTGTCGGAGAAAGCTTGGAGGAACGTGAAGCTGGGAAGACAGTCGAAACGGTTGCAGTCCAAGTGAAGAAAGCGTTTGAAGGTATCAATGCTAAGCAGGCTCAGGAAGCGATCATCGCCTACGAGCCGATCTGGGCAATCGGAACAGGCAAAACTGCAACTGCTGAAGATGCGAATGAAGTATGCGGAGAGATCCGTGCTGAAATCGGCAAGCTATATGATGACGAAACAGCAGCGGCTATTCGCATCCAATACGGCGGCAGCGTGAAACCTGGCAATATTGGCGAGTTGCTATCGATGGAACATATCGATGGCGCACTTGTCGGGGGAGCGAGCCTTGAACCGGAATCATTCCTTGAAATGATCGGAGTTGCGGCGAATGACTAAAGGGCCTGTCGCATTGATCATCCTGGATGGCTTCGGGCTGCGGGATGAACGGTTCGGCAATGCTGTGGCACAAGCGAGCACGCCGAACTTCGATATTTTATGGAATGAATACCCTCATTCGACGCTAACTGCTTGCGGGGAAGCTGTAGGGCTTCCAGAAGGGCAGATGGGGAATTCGGAAGTCGGCCATCTTAATATCGGTGCAGGCCGAATTGTCTATCAGAGCCTGACAAGAATCAATAAATCCATCAAAGACGGGGACTTCATGACGAACCCGGCATTGCTAGGGGCAATTGAACACGTTAAACAGGAAGATTCCTCTCTTCATTTGATGGGGCTGCTTTCGGACGGCGGTGTACATAGCCATTATGAGCATCTATTCGCCCTCCTTCGCCTCGCAAAAATGAATGGAATCAAGAAAGTTTATCTCCATGCATTCCTCGATGGACGGGACGTCGGTCCTGAAACTGCTCCGGGTTACATCGAGCAGACCGAAAAGGTGATAGAAGGACTTGAAGTCGGTAAAATCGCCTCGGTTTCCGGACGTTTTTACGCAATGGACCGTGATAAAAGATGGGACCGAGTGGAGCGCGCATACCAGGCGATTGTCAACGGTAAAGGTGAAACATTTACGAATGCCGGACAAGGCATCCTGTCTTCCTATGAGAAAGGCATCCATGATGAATTCGTGGAGCCGTACATCATTGCGAAGGAAGGCAAGCCGGTTGCTACGGTGAAAGACGGCGATGCGGTCGTGTTCTTCAATTTCCGTCCCGATCGCGCGATTCAATTATCGAGGGCGTTCACGGATCCGGCGTTCGACGGTTTCCATACCGGATCTGAGGCCTTCAAGAATTTGAAGTTCGTGACATTCACACAATATAGTGATGAAGTCCAAGCTGACGTCGTTTTCACATCTCAGAACCTAGAGAACACGCTAGGCGAAGTGCTGTCGAACAACGGACTTCGGCAGCTGCGGATTGCCGAAACCGAGAAATATCCGCATGTAACGTTCTTCATGAGTGGCGGCAAGGAAGATGAGTTCGAAGGCGAGAAGAGGATCCTCATTGCAAGTCCGAAAGTCGCAACCTATGACTTGAAGCCGGAAATGAGTGCGGTTGAAGTTACGGAAGCTTTATTGAAAGAGATTGAAGCCGAAACGCAAGACGCAATCATCCTCAATTTTGCGAACCCCGACATGGTCGGACATAGCGGAATGCTCGAGCCGACGGTCAAAGCGATTGAAACGGTCGATGCGTGCCTTGGAAGGATCATTGATGCTCTTCTGCTGAAAGGCGGTACGGCAATCGTTACAGCGGATCACGGGAACTCAGACGAGGTCGTGACGCTGGAAGGGAAGCCGATGACTGCGCATACGACAAATCCCGTACCGGTCATCATCACAGAACCAGATATCGAATTGCGGAAAGGCGGCATTCTGTCGGATCTTGCACCGACGATGCTGAAGCTTCTAGAAATCGAACGGCCGGAAGAAATGTCCGGAACACCATTATTCTAAATTAAGGGAGAGATTGAAATGCCAATCATTACTCATATCCAAGCTAGAGAAGTTCTTGATTCACGCGGTAACCCGACTGTTGAAGTTGAAGTGTTTACAGAAAGTGGAGCGTTCGGCCGGGCCATCGTTCCTTCAGGCGCTTCCACAGGTGAATACGAGGCGGTTGAGCTGCGCGACGGCGACGCATCCCGTTATCTAGGAAAAGGTGTTTTGAAAGCGGTCGATCATGTCAATGAAATTATTGCGGATGAAATCGAGGAAAATTATTCTGTACTTGATCAAGTCGTTATCGATAATGCGCTTATTGAATTGGATGGCACGCATAACAAAGGCAAGCTTGGCGCGAACGCGATCCTTGGCGTCTCAATGGCTGTTGCACACGCGGCAGCGGACTACTTGGACGTTCCACTTTACCAGTACCTTGGTGGTGTCAACGCGAAAGAGCTGCCTGTTCCGATGATGAATATTTTGAATGGCGGCGAGCATGCGGACAACAACGTCGATATCCAGGAATTCATGGTCATGCCGGTAGGTGCGGAATCATTCCGACATGGTCTTCGCATGGGAACTGAAATTTTCCATAGCTTGAAAGACGTTTTGAAATCGAAGGGCCTCAACACGGCGGTCGGTGATGAAGGCGGATTCGCTCCGAACTTAGCATCGAACGAAGAAGCGCTATCCACAATCATGGAAGCAATCAAAAAAGCAGGCTATGAACCGGGAGAAGAAGTATTGCTCGCAATGGATGTTGCTGCTTCCGAGTTTTACGACAGCGAAACGAAACAGTACCGTTTAACGGGAGAAGGAATTACAAAGACATCCGAAGAGATGGTCGCTTGGTATGAAGAGCTTTGCTCGAAATATCCAATTGTTTCAATCGAAGACGGCCTTGACGAAAACGACTGGGCTGGCCACAAGCTATTGACAGAGCGTCTAGGCTCGAAAGTCCAATTGGTCGGGGACGATCTGTTCGTCACGAACACCGAAAAATTGGAGCGCGGCATTGAAGAAGGCGTCGGCAACTCGATCCTCATCAAAGTGAACCAGATCGGCACATTGACGGAAACGTTCGATGCGATCGAAATGGCGAAACGTGCTGGCTATACAGCAGTCATCTCCCACCGTTCCGGAGAATCCGAAGATACGACAATCGCAGACATCGCGGTTGCGACAAACGCGGGTCAAATTAAGACGGGTGCACCTTCGCGCACGGACCGCGTCGCGAAATACAACCAATTGCTCCGCATCGAGGACCAATTGGATGAAACAGCAGTCTACCGCGGAACAAAAACGTTCTATAATTTGAAAAAATGACACGAACAACCAGCCGGCTTTCGTCGGCTGGTTATTTTTAATCACGGAATTGAAATCATGAGCGCGGAACCAGATTCATAAGCGCAAAACCGCATTATTCTCGAAACTTGTTGTAACAGTGAAAAATGTTTGATAGAATATAAATGTTGTGATGCTCTATGCAGGAGGTGGAACAAAGTGCATGCTTTGTTAATGACGTTGCTATTAATCGTATCATTGGCGTTGATCGTTGTTGTATTATTACAATCCGGAAAAAGTGCAGGTCTGTCTGGAGCCATCTCCGGTGGTGCCGAACAACTTTTTGGGAAACAGAAAGCACGTGGGCTAGACTTAGTGCTTCAAAGAGTGACAATTGTACTTTCAATTTTATTTTTCATTTTGGCAATCGCCATCGTGAAAATTTAATCGGAACTATATAATCGCATAATTGATAAACGCCTGGCCACCCGTATGGTCGGGCGTTTTTTTCACTATGAAAAAGGGAAAGATAGGATACATAAGGATTTTTTATTTAGATCTACATCATTTTTAGCAATGGTAGAGAAAGGGTGACGGATATGAGAATTGCGCAACCGAAGCCATTCTTTTTCCAAAATGGCAAACGGGCAGTATTACTCTTGCACGGCTTCACAGGAACATCAGCTGACGTACGGATGCTTGGCCGTTTCCTAGAGAAGAAAGGCTACACATCACTGGCGCCGCACTATAAAGGACACGGCGTCCCGCCTGAACAATTGATCGAAACAGGTCCCGATGAATGGTGGGAAGACGTCATTTCAGGTTACAATCAATTGAAGGAAGCAGGCTACGAAGAAATCGCAGTCGGCGGATTATCTCTCGGCGGTGTATTTTCATTGAAATTAGGGGTTAAAATGCCTGTGAAGGGTATTGTAACAATGTGCTCGCCGATGATAATGAAAACACCGGAAAAATTATATGAAGGCGTATTGAAGTATGCTTCGGATTATAAAAGATATGAAGGAAAAACGGCAACTGAAATCGAAGAAGAAGTCGATGCACTACGCGGTAAAACGATGCCGTCGCTCGCCGACTTGAAGCCGCTTGTCGATGATGTCAAAGAGCAGCTTCTGGATATCGATGCACCACTCCTCGTCATCCAGTCACGGAACGACAATGTGATCGATCCGGATTCCGCAAATATCATTTACGATAACGCCGCGTCTGAGAAAAAGCAGATCGAGTGGTTTGAAAAATCCGGACATGTCATCACACTCGGTCCGGAAAAAGAGCAGCTTCACGAAGATGTATATCAATTTCTTGAATCACTCGACTGGAACGTGTGAAAATGGAATCAGTTGACGATAGTTATGAATGGAGGGATAGTAATTGGATTTTATTGATGAGGAATTAAAATCAAGGCTATTGAATTTCATGAAAGAGGAATCGTATAAACCAATGACGGTTCAGGAAATCCAAGAGGTATTAGAGATTCAAGGGGCAGCTGAGTTCAAGGAACTTGTAAAAATGCTCGTGCAGCTTGAACAAACAGGTGAGATCGTACGCTCCCGCACAAACCGTTACGGCGTTCCGGAGCGCATGAACTTAGTAAGAGGTAAATTTATCGGACACGCGAAAGGGTTCGGTTTCGTCACGCCGGAGACGGATGGAATGGACGACATCTTCATTCCGCCTCCAGAAGTGAACGGAGCGATGAACGGGGATATTGTACTTGTCCGAGTTTCGAAAGGCGACTACGGCGACCGTCGCGAAGGATCAATCATTAGAATCGCTGAACGGAAAACGACGAAGGTTGTCGGGACCTATCAGGACAACCGTGGCTTCGGCTTTGTCATCCCGGATGATAAGAAGCTGCCGATGGATATCTTCATCGGAAAAGGGAATTCACTTGACGCTGTCGAAGGACATAAAGTCGTCGTGGAAATTACAGAATGGCCGAGTGAGTTGAAATCCGCAACCGGTATGGTCGTCCAAATCCTTGGACATAAAAATGATCCTGGCGTCGATATTTTGTCGATCATCCATAAGCACGGCATAGAAGTCGAGTTCGCTCCTGAAGTGATGGAGCAAGCGAACAAGACGCCTGACGAAGTGCAGGAAAAGGATCTGTTCAAACGCCGCGATCTACGAGAGGATCTCGTTATTACAATTGACGGAGCCGATGCGAAGGACTTGGATGATGCCATTTCCCTCGTGAAAAATGAAGACGGAACGTACACATTATCCGTCCATATCGCCGATGTCAGCTATTATGTTGAAGAGAACACACCGCTCGATGACGAAGCGTACGACCGGGCGACGAGCGTCTATTTGACGGACCGAGTCATTCCGATGCTTCCGCATAAGCTATCGAACGGCATCTGTTCCTTGAATCCTCACGTTGATCGTCTGACGATGTCATGCCAGATGACAATCGACCGGAACGGAAAAGTGATCCACCATGAAATATTCGAAAGTGTCATCCAATCGAAGGAACGGATGACGTATACGGACGTCTATAAGATCATCGGAGAAAAAGATGAAGAGCTCATGAAGAAATACGAGCATATCGTGCCGATGCTGAATAACATGGCGGACCTTGCATCCATCTTGAGACAGAAACGGATCGACCGCGGCGCTATCGACTTCGATTTCAAGGAATCAAAAGTGATTGTCGACGAACAAGGGTGGCCGACCGATATCGTAATTAGGGAACGTACAGCGGCGGAACGCCTCATCGAGGAATTCATGCTCGCTGCGAACGAAACGGTTGCCGAGCATTTCCACTGGATGCAAGTGCCATTCCTATACCGGATCCATGAAGATCCAAAGGCGGAAAAGCTCCAACGATTCTTTGAGTTTCTGACTAACTTTGGAATCGTCGTCAAAGGGACGGGGAATAAAGTGCATCCTCGCGCGTTGCAGGAAATTGTCGAGTCAATCGAAGGTATGCCGGAAGAGACCGTCATTTCAACAATGCTCCTCCGCTCCATGCAACAGGCGAAATATTTCGAGGAAAGCCTCGGCCACTTCGGATTGTCAGCTGATTTCTATACGCATTTCACGTCACCGATCAGACGTTATCCGGACTTGATCGTTCATAGATTAATCCGCACGTATTTGATTAACAAGGATGTATCATCCGAGACGATCGCGCATTGGAACGCTAACATGTCTGAGATCGCTCAGCACACGTCCGAGCGTGAACGACGGGCAGTCGATGCGGAACGCGATACAGACGCACTGAAGAAGGCACAGTACATGCTCGATAAGATCGGTGAAGAGTTCGACGGTGTCATTTCATCGGTGACAAACTTCGGCATGTTCGTCGAACTGGAAAACACCGTAGAAGGGCTCGTCCACGTCAGCTATATGACAGACGATTATTACCGCTTCGACGACCGTCAAATGATGATGATCGGCGAGCATACCGGCAAACAGTTCAGAATCGGTGATGAAGTGACGATCAAAGTCGTTTCCGTCAAACCTGAGGAATCGGCGATCGACTTCGAAATTTCAGGAATGAAGCAATCATTCCACCGGGCACGTAAAGAATCGCCGAAAGTCATTCATGCGAAGAAACCATCAAGTGGCGGCGGGCGTCGGGGAGATTCCGATAAGCCTAAAGGCGACAAGAAAAAAGGCGCACCAAGCCAGAAAAAGAAGTTTTACGAAGGTGTAGCGAAAAAGAAGAAGAAACAAGCTCCGAGAAAGAGAAAATAAACGTGGCGGCATTCGTTCAGGCGAATGCCGCGGCAAGTGGATTCACATCTAGCTCCGGACGCCAGAGGCTCGGGGTCATAAGTCAAAGCTGTTCTGTGGCAAAAGTCGCCACTCCACATCTTCGCCTTATGCCTGTCGCCTCTAAGCAGGCGTCCTGTGCTTTCGAAATAGGGGGTTATAGAGTATGGTGAAAGGTCAAGGGAAAGTACTGGCCATCAATAAAAAAGCAAATCATGATTTTGCAATTGAAGAAACGATTGAAGCAGGTATTGTGCTCCAAGGAACGGAAATCAAGTCGATCCGTAATGGCAAAGTGCAATTACGCGATGCATTCGTCCTGATCCGGAACAATGAAGCATGGATTTCCAACATGCATATCAGTCCGTACGAACAGGGAAATCAATTCAACCACGACCCATTGCGTTCGCGCAAGCTGCTGCTCCATAAGAAACAGATTGCAACACTGCTCGGGCAGACAAAGCAGGAAGGCTTCGCAATTGTTCCGCTGAAAATGTACTTAAAAGACGGCTTCGCGAAAGTCTTGATCGGCATCGGTAAAGGGAAGAAGCTCTACGATAAACGTGAGGATCTGAAGAAGAAGGAAGCGAAACGCGAAGTGGAGCGTGCCTTCAAAGCGAAACAGCAGTATTGATTTTTAAGTCAAAATGTAGTATGATACTAGTAGTGATATAGTTCAGAAGCCTTTCAACAGGCATTCCTGACATCCCTTAAAGGTATAACAACCTTTACTAACGGGGACGTTACGGATTCGACAGGGGTGGTCTGGGCTTGAGCTGCGCGTCGGAGGGATCGTCTCCGTCAGAAACGACAGTTAATAATAACTGGCAAAACAAACAACAACCTAGCATTCGCAGCTTAATAAGCTGATGAATCTGCCTAGCAGTTCCATCGCCCATGTGGCATTGTTAGGCTCACTTTATTAGTGGGATACGGTAACGGTCGCCTCCTGAGGCCGTTGCAAGAGATTATCAGGATAGCGCTCAAGACGCCTTGATTGACGGCATAATGCAGTGCGAATCGCAAGTAGTCAATCTACACGCGTAGACGCTGAAGTAGCAGAGCCTTTGGACGCGGGTTCGACTCCCGCCGTCTCCATAGTTTAATTTCATGGAGTTTCATTGAACGTCATAAACCTTGTATTATCAAGGTTTGTGGCGTTTTTTTATGTCATACGATTTCAATGGATTTCAACGAAATATAGTCAAAACAAAGTCAAAGAGCAAATTTAGTCCGATAGATAGTTATTGAACTTTCCTATTCTTATATAGCTTAATGACTATTCGAATGGGAACACGCTAAGACTTGATCGCAATATTGTTATTATTTTGAAACCTATAGTAAATAATTCCGTCTATACTCTTAACATCAATTAAGAAGGGGGTTGTATTATGAAGCCACATATAGAAATGCAAATTCAAATATTGTATGAACAATACCATAATGAAATTTTTCGGTACATATTTCTGATGATTGGTGACCGTCAACAAGCAAAGGATTTAATGCAAGAAACCTACGTCAAAGCATTTATAAATATAGAGGATTTTAGGGGTGATGCTAACGTGAAAACATGGTTATATCGAATAGCACGGAATGAAACGATTGATTTCTTGAGGCGCAAAAAACCAGCTACCTATTTAGTAGATTTTTTTTTACATGTCAAATCGAGTCAACCAACTCCAGAAGAAGTGATCGTGCTTGGCAATGATATGGAACTCCTATATCTTGCACTTTCTCGCATAAAAAAAGGATACCGAGATGTTATTATTTTACGTAAGATTAGAGAGTTATCTACCAAAGAGACCGCGACTATTTTGGGGTGGAAGGAAAGTCGGATAAAGACTAATTTGCACCGTGGGCTTATGGCACTTCAAAAAGAATTGAAAAAGGAGGGATACATAAGTGAAACGTTCTGATTTTGACGATCGATTAAAAATGTTAAATAATATAAATTTAACAGAACATGAAGCCTCTGAATCATATCAAAAAGTACTTTCCAAAGTTAATAAAGCGAAGAAACGAAACAACATTGGAGTCATTTTTAGTGGCCCTATAAATGGAATTGCAACAATAATCGTTCTATTAGCGGTTGGCTGGTTATTAAATGACCTTATGAATACCTCTATTAGTCAACCAGGAGATCAGATACCACCTTTAGTAGAAGATGAAGATAATTCTATAGTGGATGAAAAAACTAAAGATTGTGTAGATAGCAATGTTGAACTCTCTTCTATTTCAAGATCAATATTAGTTTATTTTTATTTTGAATGTCTTGAATCTGAAGGACATCCATACCCTTTCAAAGCAGTTTTACGAGAAGTTAACAGTGGGGAAAAAGTGGAAAGCCGTATTGAATATGCAGTGAAGCAATTAATACAAGGTCCGACTAAAGAAGAAATTGCAGACGGATTCAACTCGATATTTAATGAGGAAACTGCTGATTTAAAACATTTAATACACAGTATCGAATTACAAGATTCCGGTCATCTCATAGTAGATTTCGTCGATTTCTCTAAGGTTTTTCCAAATGGAAATTCCTCAGCAGCTTCCTTTTTAATGCTGGAAACGTTAAACAAAACAGTTTCTCAGTTTGTAGAGGTTGAAACTATAGAATACCGTTTTGATGGCAGCTGTGAAGAATTTTATGGATGGATTCAGCGAGCATGCACGACTCATGAAGCGGATGATTATCGAACGGACTTAGAAGCGAGCACTACTAAAGAATTATTACTGGAAAAGTCAGAAGTTGTATTTAATCAGTTAATGGCGAAGGAGTGGGAGGAATTAGCAAATAATATTAATTTAGAACGAGGACTTGTCTATTCTCCATTTTCTAATGTTGGAGACAGTGATGATTTACATTTTACTAAAGAAGAAGTTCGAGGTTTTGCAGAGGATAAAAAACTATATAGTTGGTCTTGGGATCAAAGTGCAGCTGAATTTATTGCAACGCCAAATGATTTTGTAGAAAACCTACTCAAAACACGGTATAACTACGTCTATGAATATGATGAAATCACCTATAATGACTCTGATATTGGAACAATGCCAAATACGATTCATGATATTTATCCAAACGCAATCTATGTTGAGTACTTAGATGAACCTGACAGGGCTTCCTTCGAATGGTATTACTATCAGGCTATAAGATTTGTTTATGAGAAAATCGATGATGAATGGTATCTAATTGCAATAGTAAGAGGGGCATACAATCCTTAATTACAAAATTAAACCCTCCCAAACCGCGATAGGGGTATTAAACGGGAGCTGGATTCTTTGGCAATATCCCTATTTTTAAGTTATAGGATGGATAAAATGATTATTAATAAAAGCTTTGCTCGCTCATGTAAAAAGTACTAAGCACATTAGAATGAGGTTCTTACACCATCATTCTATACACTAATAAAGATAAAAGGTATACTTCATTAAATAAGGTACATTATATTTGTTGAATAGGTTCTCTTTAAAGACGAGAAAAGAAAAGTAGGTGAACAAAGTGGGGAAATATCAATTAGATAACAAAGGTAAAGCGGCTGTGACAAAGTATCATGAAAAAAACAAGCCGGCCAAATTTGATAAAAAGCAGCAACTGGCAAAGCTACGTGCGGAGTATTTGAAAAAAAAGCAAAAACAAACAGATAAAGAATAGGAATGAAAACATAGGAAGACTAAAATCTCCCTATGTTTTTTCTTATGTTCAGATTAAATTGTACTGCATATTTTTGGATTGGATTAAAAAAGAAATAGAAGAGAGACCTTCTATTTCTTAAAGGGAATATTCAACAATTCCGGAACTGTGACAAACTCGTACCCTTGCTCTTGTAGTGTCGGAATAATCTGCTGCAGCGATTTGATTGTATTGGTCCGATCTCCACCCAATTCTGCCCCATCGTGCATGAGAATAATCGCGCCTGGATGAATAATGTCTAACACATTTGAAGCAATAACTTCCGGCGGGTCTTCCTGCCAATCCAACGAATCAACCGACCAGCCAATCACGTAATAGTTCATGTCGCGTAGCTTTTCGACTAATTCATTGTATAAGAAGCCATATGGAGGTCTAAATAATTTTGTACGGTACCCAATAATGCCGTTAAGAGCGTCCTCCGTTCGAGTTACTTCCTGCTCTAGGGTATCGAGGTCGGATTCTTCGACAAGGTTAGGATGGGCATACGTATGGTTTCCGATTACATGACCCTCGTTTTGCATGCGCTTGACAATTTCAGGATTTGCAACGGCTCTTGAACCTAACACAAAAAATGTTGCTGGTACATTGTACTGTTTCAATACATCTAATACATCATTTGAAAAACGCGGGTCAGGACCATCATCAAAAGTTAAAGCAACTCGTTTTTCATCGGTAGGGCCTTGCAAGAAAAAAATATCTGGATACCGCTGTTGTAAAATTCTTAGGTCAACAGGCTGCTGACGTTCCCGCCCGGAATTTTCAGATCCTCCGTCAAGGTCAGGCATATCTTCTTCCAGATCATCTTGTATGACCGTTTTTGACCATTGTTTCGATACATTTATCAAGGGTTCTTCATTCGCATGAACAGTTATGATATCTGTTATATGAAAACTAAATAAAACCCCCGTAACCAACAACCACTTGAATAGTAGATTTTTCATCCATTCATCTCCTTTTTGAATTCCTCCTTGTTGATATCAGAGGCTAATTATTATCACCATTGTTATTTTTGACGAAAGCGGCTTATTTATTCGAAAAGAAGTGAACGTGGCTAATCGGGGACGTTACGGATTCGACAGGGGTGGTCTGGGCTTGAGCTGCGCGTCGGAGGGATCGTCTCCGTCAGAAACGACAGTTAATAATAACTGGCAAAACAAACAACAACCTAGCATTCGCAGCTTAATAAGCTGATGAATCTGCCTAGCAGTTCCATCGCCCATGTGGCATTGTTAGGCTCACTT